>JBGPKR010000224.1:0-4603 GCA_041486045.1 Chitinophagaceae bacterium
AACACCTCAGGCGATTATCATAAAATTATTTATACAGGAGACCAGGGGGCTTTCCATTTCGAATGGGAACAATATTTTTGGATAATAGATAATAAAGCATATGTTTTAACTTTCACAAGTGAAAAAGACAAGTTTAATGTCTTCAAAAAGACAGGGGAGAAAATATTAAACACATTTATTTTTTTGAAATGAAGGATAAAAGGTCCCGATCTCCTTCTTTTGCCATCAAATACACAGGCCAGCACGTACAATCACTGCGCTGACTGTGGAAAATAAAATTGATCAGAGTGCAGTCAATGTATTGACGAAAAGGGCTTCGGCTTGCTTCGCAAGAGAGAATCCCTTTCCGGTTTCATGCTGTTATGTTTTTTGGCTGCAGTCAGCCCATCATTCATCCCTTTCGTGTTGCAGAAGAGTTTGCCTGGCAAGAAACTACCGCTCGCAGCTCTGCTTCTAATTCAGGTGTATTTTGGAGACATTTTGTTAAATTCAAGCGTCGCTGAATAAACAACTTTTGTCCCTAATATATTGAAAACTATAAAAGAATATCTTTTTTCATTCCGTAGATTTCAACAGGCGCTCGAATCCGGACAATCCTGGATAAATGCAGCCTGCTTTGATTCGAATTAGAGTTCATGAAGCCTAGCCTGCCTATTGTTAGGGTTGATCTGTTAAGTAAAAGAAAAATGATATCCAAAGTATTCCTGCTCCATTCAATAGAGCATTTACTTACCGTGGTTCGGACCAAAGGTATTAACTTCAATAATATCACACTTGCCGGTTTCGGTATGGATCACCATCTCCACAAAAATGTTCTTCTTTGGCCACAAAAAGTGAACCTTGCCTTTATCAAATAAGTTATTTATTAATTTCTCAACAAAGTTACGGTTACCTATTACTACCTCTGTATCTTCCAGGGAGTCTTCATCATATATACAACCACCGGAAACCCAGACTGTCAAATCTTCCTTACGATTTGTTTTTAAAATGTCCCTTAAAAATCCATCAACATTATTATCCATTACAGCATAGGCTTCATGAATCAGATATGCCATCTTGATTTCTTATTATACAATCCGACGGCAATGCATGGGAATAATCCACCTGAGGTTATGGAATCAGGATAGTAAACGCTTCCCGATTCGTGCTGACTAATCTCTCGCATTTGTAAATGAAACTTTGTTATAGGATTTCGAGGTTCGATCTGTACGTATCAAATGTTGTATCAAGGGCCGAAAGAAGATTAGTGGCCAGGTCTTCTTCAATCTGCATCATTTCTTGCGTGTTCTTAATAATTATTGCGCTAAAGTAATGATTAAAGTCTTAGTCTGGAAAGTATCTGGTACTACGTCCCTTAGAAAATCGGCTGTCTCTATGATTGCAACATCAATGTCATTTAAAAGCCCCTCATGGGCCAGTGTGTTGCGAATTGATTTTACGTGATCAAAAAGGACATCTGTATGTTTAATTAACGCAAGAACTCTTTTCTCCTTTGCAGCCAATTTCACCAATTGGCCAGATAGGTTATTCAGCTTAATTCCCTGGTCCCAGATAAATACAATAATTATTAGTTGAAATATCAGGTCCCGATAGATGGTAATTCTTAAAAGTAGTTTTCGACGTGGTATCTTAGTAAAGAGGTGGCTTTTATCGTTAAATTGGTCGCCTGCAGTGCACTTGGATGTATTTCTGCAACCATTATGCGAATCATCTGGAGAGTTTCAAGTAATGACTTGAGCCGGGCTATCTTGCCATAAACTTTATTTATATAAGTTTTTTTGTTTTCAGAGTCGCCCTTATTCTTTTTGATGGAAGTGTAGTCAAAGAAAAGCTGAATTAAGAATGCATGATCTGAGACCCTTTTCTTCCTTGGACTCTCTTTTGGCATTTTTCAATTTTCTATTTATTCGACTACTCATAAAGATACCCCAACTTCCGATCCTGAAAGAGCAATTTATACTTAAGAAATATTAGATCACTCAGGGGACCTTGAGAAAATATGCCTGCAAAAAATCCGCCCATCTGTTGGTCTGAACAAATTCTACCGGGAATAACCTATTATCTTTTTTATAGCCACCAGTTTCGTATGGGTCGTTTTTGTAATCCGTTCCTGTAGCTGGGAAATAAATAGCCAAGCCATTGCTTCCGAATGCTCCTTTTCGATCTGCTCCAAAAAAATTGTGTTTTACGGCCGCTTTGATCACCCGTTTTGTATTGTTGGCCTGCGTCACAAGCTCCTGGTCTTTTGATTTGGCAATAACCTGGTCACAAAACTGGACCATATCGATATGGAAAAACGGACCGGACTGATCGGGGTCATATGTCAGGCAGCCGTCCCTGAATCTCTTAATGTCAGCAATCTGCGACTGTAATTTTGCTACCAGCAATCCAGACAACAGATCAATTTGTCTCGACACTTCCGTCATTTGGTTCAGGTCGACAGCAGATAGAGTGACTGTCCGGTCGGTAAACAAATACGTACGTTTATAGGATTCAACCAGTGTATTAGACAGTTCGTCTGGACTCATGGATGGCTTATTGGCCAGTTTTGTTAACCAATCCGTATAATTCCATCCTGTCGGTGGCTCCAATTCTTCACTGGCGACCATGTAGTTCGCAATATCCCTGAATGCATATCCCGACTCCACCATTGCCATCAGGCAAGCATCAAAAGCCAGGATATCCAATTTTTGGCTTTTCAATAATGGAGTCAATACATCCTGGATTTCTCTATTATACAATTCATCGCTATCCGTTTCATCCAATGAAACAGATTTATAAGCTGGCTGGGTTGCGCTCCGGTTATAGGCCATGCGTACATGTTTCGATGAGCCATCCAATTCGTACGCTGTCATAAACCGCCATCCTTGTCCATGATCCCATATTATCAGCATATAATGGTTGGCGGGATATGCCGATTTTGCCCACTTTACAAAATCAAGTAACACATTACCGTCGCCCATGTTTTTCTCCCCCAAATCGCCATTCTTGATTTTGTAATCTGGAAGGGGAAAAATATTCTTCCTCATTTCAAAACGTAAGGTTTGCGACCATTTTGGTCCCTCTGTATCCTTTCCAATGCGGTCAAACTGAACAATGACTTTTACTTTGTCCGGAATTGCCACCCTGGCTATTTCCCGAAAATCAGTCATAGCATCCTGGTTCAGGTTGTTATCTCCATTCATGAATATCATGACCGTCCATTCCGTCGCCAGTTGGGCATTTATTGGTTGAATAAAGACCACCATCAATAAGGTAAGACCTAAACATTTCAGGGTTAAAAAAATTTTAATCATTGCAGTTGTTTGAAACATTAATAAAGGAAATTACTGAATGGAACACCTACACTTATGCCAATCGTTGTTTTCTGACGAAAATTTTTATCCTTGTCAATTTTATTGGATAAATCAGTTGACCTTAGTTGCAATTCTAAATTTATGGATGGTTTACCTTCGCTGTCATTAAAGCGCATCGGAATTCCGATTTTGGCATTTAACGGATTATTCTTCCCGAAATTTTGCTCGAACGAAATGCTGAAGCCTGCAAAGAATTTTTCTGGGAACCAGACAAACTGCCCTTTAAGCAAAGGCGTCACGAAATTTTCATAAGCGCCGAGGTAAACGTCATCGGTGCCGAGTTCACCCAGGTTTAATGTATCGACCCCGGCTGGAAGCCCTGTTAAAAACTGTTTGGAACTGACCTTTTTAAGTGCATCCGTCTTGGTAGAATTATTCATGAATACGCCTGCGGATATTGTTAGAAAGAAGCTGCCGTTTTTTTGACTTTCCCGGATCCGAGTATGACTAATATTAATCTCCCAGGGATATAGATGCTTTCCTGAAAAATTGGTTGTAAATGAAGGCGCCACCATGAACTTTTGGGAGGTAGCAGGAACATATCCCCACAGGCTTGTCCAGCTTGTTCGTATGAATTTGAAACTCCCGGATGATGCCAACGCCTTATATTGCTGCTCAGTAAAGGAATCATTGGCGTCATCACTCAATTTGCCGTAAAATTCTTCTCGTAACGTTGTCTGTATGTCACTTGACAAACCACTGTTTGCCAACTGCGCCTCAAAGTCAATCGATTTTTTAGTGATGTCTTGCGATATTGAGCTTATGATCATAGCTCTTTTTATGTCCATAATCGCCTTGTGTGTGGAAGTGCCTGAAAACTGAGCTGCTCTGCTTCTTGCCTGTTTCTGCGTACATCCATCATACGATACAAGACCCTTGTGAAGCCAGGTTTGTTTAATTGAAAACCCTAAATCATTACTGAATGTTTTGTCTGAAAAAATGGCCGCAAACCCGTCTGAAGCATCCGCTCTGATCCCGGCCGTAGTCATTCGTCTTATCCTTCCTTCTTCATTTTTCTTTACACAAAAATTATGATTGGCGCTAAGGCGTCCGTCATCTGTGCTCAATGTTGCATAACTGCCAAAGAGCGACAAATCACCCCCATCGGAAAGAAAATTTGCTATTTTATTGGCGAAGAAAAGATTGAGTGCTCTGTTGGTGATAATCTTACCCTCCTGATTTTTATCTGTGCAATTGGTGGTAACAACAGTATGATTTTCATCTTCCAGCTTTACAATAATCGTATC
>JBGPKR010000225.1:0-4598 GCA_041486045.1 Chitinophagaceae bacterium
TCTGTGTTTCTCTGTATCTCATAAACTCCGTGTTGACAACACAGAGGAACAGAGTTGCGGAGTTACACAGAGATTTAGTTTACAATTCTACTAATTTTCCATAGGTCTCTGGCCTTCTATCTCTGAAGAACTGCCACACACTTCTTACCTGTTCAATCATATCCAGATCAAAATCTGCAATCAATAATTCATCATTATCCTCTGATGCCTGTGCAAAGATTTGTCCTCTCGGATCAACGAAATAGGAAGAGCCATAAAATTTGCCGAGGTTCCATGGTTTTTCTGTTCCGACACGATTGATGCAGCCCATAAAGTATCCATTGGCAGCTGCATGAGCCGGTTGCTCCAGTTTCCATAAATATTGAGATAAACCGGCAACAGTTGCTGAAGGATTGTAAACGATCTCTGCTCCATTCAATCCCAAACATCTTGCTCCATCAGGAAAGTGACGGTCATAACAGATATATACACCCACCTTGGCGTACTTTGTTTGAAATACAGGATAGCCAAGGTTACCGGGTTTAAAGAAAAACTTTTCCCAGAAACCACTTGTATGCGGGATATGATTCTTACGATACTTGCCCAGATAAGTTCCGTCCGCATCAATAACAGCCGCGGTATTATATAGCACACCTGCCTGTTCTTTTTCATACACCGGAACAATGATCACCATATTGTACTTCTTTGCATATTCCTGCATGCGCTCAGTAGTAAGACCCGGAACAGTTTCTGCACTTTCATACCATACTTTATCCTGCCCGGGGCAGAAATAGGGTGTATTAAATATTTCCTGGAAGCAAAGTATCTGCACTCCTTTCTTTCCCGCTTCTTCAATGTAAGGAATATGTTTCTGCACCATGGCTTCCTTAATTTCTGCAATCGTTCCTTCCCCTTCGGTTTTCGGAAGACTGAGCTGTATCAGTCCTGATTTGATCATTCGTGGCATAATAAAAATTTAAATTTTGTATGAGTCCGGACTATATCTTTCCCTCTACCTTGTTTCGTTTAATAAATTTACCATATCCCCGGTCAATTTTGCAATGGTTATTTTCTATAGCTACTTTTCCTCTCAGCAAAACCGTTTTGACTTTTCCCGTTACTTCCCATCCTTCATATCCGCTGTAGTCAACATTCATGTGATGAGTCTTTGAAGAGAGTATATGTTTTTCTTTCGGGTCAAAAATTACAATATCTGCGTCAGTTCCCACAGCGATCGTTCCTTTTCTGGGGAACATGCCAAATATCTTCGCGGGGTTGGTACAGGTCACCTCTACATATTTATTGAGTGTGATCTTCCCTTTGTTCACTCCTTCGCTGTATAGCAATTCCATCCTGTTCTCAATCGCCGGGTGCCCATTAGGAATTTTGGAAAAATCATCTTTACCCATTAATTTCTGTTCCCATTTAAAAGGACAATGGTCCGTTGCAACAACTTGTACCAGTCCCTGGTTAATTCCGGCCCACAATGTTGCCTGGTCTTTTTTCTCCCGCAGCGGCGGACTCATCACCCATTTAGCACCTTCAAAGTTTTGTTCATACAACGATGCATCAAGAATCAAATATTGAATACAGGTTTCTACAAATATTTTTTGATTCCTTCTTGTAGCATTTCTCACCGCATTCAATGCACCTTCGCAGGTCAGGTGAACAATATAACCCGGGCAGCCCGTATAATTGGCCATATCTGCAAAACGTCCGCTGGCCTCTGCTTCCGTTACTTCCGGTTGTGATAAATAATGATAAAGAGGGGAGAGCTTTCCTTCAGCTCTATGTTTGGCAATTAAAAAATCGATCATATCACCATTGGTGGCATGTACATTAATTAAACCACCATGTTTCTTTACTTCTTCCATTAATCCCACCATCTGCCGGTCGTCAATCATCAGGGCGCCTTTGTAGGCCATAAATGTTTTGAAAGAAGTGATGCCTTCTTTCTCGATCATTTCCTGCACTTCTTTTTTTGTATTCTCATTAAAATCTGTCACGGCCATATGAAAACTGTAATCGCCAACACAATTATTATCGCTTCTGCTTTTCCATTCTTCTAAAGCAGAACGAAGTGAATTGCCTTGTTTTTGTAAAATGAAATCAATGACCATGGTTGTACCGCCAAATAAAGCAGCCCTTGTTCCTGTTTCATAGTTGTCCGAAGAAAATGTTCCCATGAACGGCATATCCAGGTGCACATGCGGATCAATGCCACCGGGAAAAACCAGTTTGCCGGAAGCATCAATTTCTTTATCTGCTTTTGCGGATAAATTTTTACCAATCGCTTTCACTGTTTCTCCCTCTATTAAAATATCTGCTGCATAATCATCCGTAGCAGTGATCACTCTTCCGTTTTTTATTAGAATACTCATAGTATTTATTTTTCACCGCTGAGAACAAGAGTTAAGGACCTGCCTGCCGGCAAAGGCAGGGTTTACGCAGAGATACTCTGCGAAACCTCTGCTTCTCATGTTCTCTGCGATTTATAATTTTTCATCAATGTCCAATATACTATTCCGCTGATAAAAAATCCAACAAACCAGGCATAATTATACAAGCCACTTACCCAGGCCGGGAATACAGTATTTGAAATTACTTTTATTTGCAATAAAAACCCCGGCAAATTGGGTAATATGCCACAAAGCAAGGCTATGATGGCGTTGCTGTTAAACCCATTTTGATACCCGTAAACGCCATTATGTTTATACAGGTCATCAGCCACCAGACTTTTTCTTCTTATAAAATAATAATCGGCGATCAAAATCCCACCGATCGGGCCAAGCAATGCCGAATAGCCGTTTAACCAGGTAAAAATATAGCCACCCGGTGTGGCGATCAGTTTCCATGGAAAGATCAAAACACCGATGATCCCGGTTATGTATCCGCCTGTTCTGAAATTTATTCTCTTAGGTGACAGGTTTGAAAAATCATTGGCAGGGCTTACTATGTTGGCGGCTATATTAGTTGCCAGGGTTGAGATAATTATTCCGATCATAGCAAAACTCACCATCAGTTTACTTTCAAACTTACCGGCAAGCTTTACTATATCCCATTCTGTTTGTCCATAGATAATAGCAGTGGCGGAAGTAACCACCACTCCGATGAAAGCAAATAAAGTCATGGCGGGAGGGAGGGCGATTGCCTGCCCTCTTATCTGTGCTTTTTGTGATTTGGCATAACGGGTAAAATCAGGAATGTTTAATGAAAGTGTTGCCCAAAACCCAACCATGCCCGTTAAAGCCGGAAAAAAATAATTCCAGAAAGCAGACCCGGAAAGTTTCGAAGGCTGAGACAATATTGGCCCAAGACCTTTTGCAGCAACAATAGCCCATGCTAACAAAGCCAATGCAGCTACCGGTAGAAAGATCGCTTTAAACACTAATAGTTTCCGGATACTTTCTACGCCGAGATAAACGATAAACATATTCAGCAACCAGAAAGCAAGGAAACAGATCATGGGTAATGCCTGCGGAAATAATGAAGTGCTGTCAATTTCTGCCAAAGATGGATTCCATGCCCTTATCAGATTATAAAGTGATTCTCCACCGATCCATGTCTGGATGCCAAACCAGCCGCAGGCAACAATGGCTCTTAACATAGCCGGAATGTTGGCGCCCTTTGTTCCAAAACTTGCCCTGGCAAAAACCGGGAAAGGAATCCCATATTTTGCTCCTGCATGTCCGTTCAATAGCATTGGGATTAATACGATCGTATTTCCAATGAAAATGGTGAGTATGGCCTGCCACCAGTTCATGCCGCCCCCGATCAATGAACTGGCAAGCATGTAAGTGGGAATACAAAGACTCATGCTGATCCACAAGGCAGCATAATTCCAGGTTCCCCATGTTCGTTTGGACATCGGAACAGGAGCGAGGTCTTCATTAATGAGTGAAGAGTCAGTTATGTTTTGGTTGTCGTTCAAAGCAGTCTGTTTGAAATTACGATTTACGATTTTGGATTTATGATTTGTTCAAAGTCATCGGGATCTGATCATTCGTAATTCGAAAATCTTAATTCGTAAATATTAGTTCGTGTTCTCATCTGCGATCTTTATCGCTTCACTAATTATCTTCAGCCCCTCATCAATCTGCTCTTTAGTCACGATCAGCGGCGGAGCAATAAAAATATAACTCCATCGCACAAAAGTGTACATCCCCAGGTCCTTAATTTTTGCCGCCACTTTATTCATTACCGCCATTTCATCGGGTTTTGCATTAAAAGGCGCCATGGGTTCTTTTGTTTTCCTGTTCTTCACCAATTCAATACAACCCAGCAAACCTGTATTCCTGAAATCACCGATGCTCGGATGTTTTTGTTTTAATTTTTCCACCTGTTCATTTACATATTGTCCCATAGCGGCGCAGTTCCCGATCAACCCATCATCCTCATAGATCTTCAATGTTTCCAATGCCGCAGCGCAACTGACCGGGTGGGCAGAGTAGGTGAGGCCCAATGATAGTACGGTATCATCATATTTTGCAGCGATCTTATCACTCACCATCAAACAACCAAAGGGAAGATAGCCACAGGTCAATCCCTTCGCCATGGCGATCATATCCGGAACGATGCCATGATTTTCAAAACCGAACCATTTACCCGTTCTTCCAAAA
>JBGPKR010000226.1:0-4525 GCA_041486045.1 Chitinophagaceae bacterium
GAGACGTAAACGCAAGAAACGATTACCGGCCAGGATAAAAGAACCTTTGGCAGAACCATTACAATTAAATCACACCTGGAGTTTAGATTTTATGAGTGATGCATTAACCAACGGGAGAAGAATAAGAATCTTCAAAGCAATGGATGATGGAAGCAGAGAGTCACTGGCTGCCCATGCTGATTATTCAATCAGTGCAGAAAAAGTAATTACAATTTTGCAGCGGGTAGCAGCACAAAGGGGATTACCGCAGCAGATTCGGGTAGATAATGGTCCGGAGTTTATCAGCAAAGCATTTAATGGCTGGTGTAATCAAAACAATATTATCATCAAATACATACAGCCCGGCAAGCCTACGCAGAATGCTTATATCGAAAGATTGAACCGTTTGTTCAGGGAAGATGTGCTGAATGCTTATTTGTTTGATTCAATGGAGCAGGTAAGAATACTTGCAGATAAATGGATGGATGAATACAACAATCTTCATCCGCATAAATCATTAAATGGAAAAACACCCAATCAAATGGCCGCTCAGTAGGGCGGGGCATGCCCCGCCCTACTGAATCATTTATCTTTACAAGGAATAACCTAACACTGTCCTAAAAGAGGTAAGGCTTCAACTATTTTCGTTATGAAGTGTATTGTGGTCTTTTTGTATTTGCTATTATCGCAATCACAGATTTCGATAGACAAGAAAAAAGAAACTGCTCGTGTAACTGTAAACAAATCTGCAGTCATTCAGCAAAACTCTACGGCTTAGCATCGTTTCCGGATAATTTGTTGAAAACATCAGTTGGCAGATTTCGGGCAGTATTGTTATTTTATGGAATGGAACCGAAGTATGCCACCCTGAAGACTATCTATGAAATAGTGATGAATGAAGCCAATCCACTCACTTATGCCTGCTTCCCCAACCAAATCATCATCCATCAAACCCAACCTTGGGATATTATCATTAAACAACTAGATGAATTGGCCGCAGAGGAGTTTATTACAGTTCAGCAGCCAGGAACTACTATTTGCATTACCGCTAAAGGAATGGAAAAAACTACTGCCTGTCTGATTGTACTGTAAATATTCACTGTCTTTTCACCAAAGTCTTAATATTTTATCCAAGATGCTCATTGTCAGAAATTAACCAAGCGAGGTTAGAATCCTGTGGGGATAGCCCAGTTTATTAAGTAAACTGGCAACTTTATACGAGTTGGGACAAAATTAAAGTTTCCCTACCTCGAAAACACTATTTATCCCCGTCTTAGGAAGTTTGGTATATTTATACAGATGAAAACTCTTTTCATAGCGGCTTTTTCCCTTCTAACAGTAAAAACATTTTCACAAGGTGCTATTTTGGGACATGGTCATTCCGCATACGTATTTGGCTATAAAACGCACATCGGGATAATAATTCTTAATAACGGTGATACCGTGAAGGGCAGTTTTAAATATTCAGATATGGATTTTCCTTCTTTTAATTTAAAGTATTATCAGAATGGCATTAAAAAGAAAAGATACATGCTTTCAAAAATTAAAGAGGCGATTTTAGAAGGCAGCGATACCTCTTTAACAAAAAAAACTTCAACAGTATTTATAAAACTATCTGAAAAGGATAAGCTGCTATACCGGCAACTGACTTTCGGGGATATTGAAATATACGATCCGCTATTTCTTGTAAATGAAAAGAAAGGTCTGGTGACCGAAAATCTCATAGTATTATATGAGGGGAAGATGTATAAAACCAGTTCCGATAAGGAACTGGTTTACCTAATAAATAAATTACATCCAAATTTATTCCAGACCAATAGAGAAAATGTAAGTCGTCAGGAAATTATAAGACAATTAAATAAGCAATCTTGATTTTTGAAAATTAGGTCAATGAAAGCACTAAAATTATTAAGCATCATTTGTTCTTACGTAGCAATGGCGTCTATGTTTATTTGGTTAGTCCCGTACATTAAGTCTCCGATGACATTTGTCGCCTCTAAGTATGAGTATTTATATTATTATGGAATAATTGGTCCGGGATTACTTTCAGCAATTCTTAAGGTCATTTATTTAATTCTGGGAAAATATTACAAAGAGCTTAGACTGTTTTTTATTCAAGTAATCGCCACTATTGTACTGATTTTTGTGTTAATTTATGTGGTTGATTAAAAAGGGTTCGATTCCTGTCGAGGCTACTTCATATGTAAACTATTGGGAAGAAACGAGTTTGAAACCTTTATCAAATACAAAGCTGGTAAAAGCTTCATCTTTTGAGGATTCCATTCGATCGCATGTGGGAAATAAATTAATCATATTCTCCAGATTTTCACCAAGAATTTTCGATTTAAAGTTGGAGTCAGATTTTGAGAACCTTACCACGAAAGGTCAGAATCCCTAACAGATTAATTATTTCTTAGTTCACATTGTGCTGACGGTTTACAGAGGTTTATTACAATCGGTAGTGCAATGTGATAAGAAGGCACAAGATTCATAGAAAAAAGATTTCTACGAAAGTAGAATTGCAATTTTTCAGAAAGGCAGTAACTGGCAGGTTTTACGAATCACTATCTGTTTTCTTATTAATCCTTTCTTTAATGTTTTATAACTGATACGTTTGCCGGATAATGGGAATCTGAAAATAAGGTTACCCTGATGTATGCTTGTACTGAGTTTTTCAGGAACGTTAGTTAGTAACCATACGTTTCTAATATCCTGCATACCCAGGTTCAGCCCGGGATGCATATATTTAATCTTTATTTCCTCAAACATTTTCAATAATTTTCTTAAATTTAAGAAAAGTATCTGGTATAAAAAATTGCTGATAATCAAGGAAGGATTATACCAGGAGTAGCGTATATTACAGTGTTGTGTGCTATTTTCATGATAGTCTCTAAAATTCATATCATTTGTTTTGCTGCTACTCTTTTTGTTATTTATACAACAAAATTGGAGAAGCGTATTCAAAAAAAACCTATTGATAGAATCTGTGACTGCTCAAAAATATTATCAAGTGTAGAAAGAGGTTTTTATTTAAGTTATCACGAAGGCGAAGACACATTTTATACCGGAAAATGTAAAGTGAGAATAGGTAACGGAAATGAAATTTTCTATAAATATTTTAAAGGGCACCTTCTTGAAATCATTGAAAATTATCCCGGCGGGATATTGAATGAAGAAATCTATTATGATTCTATTCGCATAATAAAAAGGATACGGTATTATTCAAATGGATGCAAATCTTATGAACAGATTTTCGGTGACCATACATATGAGACGTATTACAATAATGGAAGAATTCAAAGAAAAGGTGGGTATGGTTTTACAAAAAAAGATTTTGAAAATAAATATTATGACTTAAGTAGGATAAGATTGTATGATAGCATTTGGAAAGAAGACGGCTCGTTTGATTCTGTTTACCGCTATTCAAAAGGCTCAATTACTTATTAATAAAAAAACAGCACACAACAAGAGGTTTTCTGCTATGCTGGCTTTGCGAATAAATCCTGATCGACATAACAAAAATCAACTGCAGTCCTGGCTGACCGAATAAATCTCAGCTGCATATCGTAACTTCATGCCGATAGCTATCGGCATCAGTAATTCTATTGGGTTTCTGTTCCAGGCGGGCGGAACACGGAATACCAGCACAGCAGAAAGCCCTGGACGTTATGTGTCATCAATAAATTGTCTTATGAAAAGACTAATAGCTTTTTCTATAGTCCTTCATGTATCAAATATCTGCTTTGCACAGATCAATCGAATTCCCATACCGATCTATAATTCTGCCAAATACAAGTTTATCGGACAACTCGGAGAAGAAATGGGAGACACCTTAACTGTCCGCGGGTTTATCATTGAAGGATATTACAAGAGCAATGAACGAGGGCCTAACTTGGTGGTACAGATGATCAGGGATTCATCCATCCAAGAACTTGTACAAATTCCTCTTTCCCCCTTTTTTTTGGAATTTGGCACCAACCTTCTTCCTAAGATTGAAAATGGCACTACCTATAGCTTACGTGTTTATGAAACCGGCGGTTATGTTGGCAATCCACAACCCGCAATGCAGGAATGGGGGAATATTTTTCAATCTAGCGGGTTTGGCTTCCGAAACAGGTTGGTTGTGGTCTCAGGGAAAAAAATTGAACCTATAGAATGGTCTCCCATTTATTTTCTAGGACGAAATGCGCTGTTATCAGGAACTGCAATAAATGAAAACGACACAGCAGTGGTCCAAACATCAAAATGGAAATTGAAATTGATTGGTTCACCGAAATGGACGAATTCTGAAATGGGAAAGCTTGCCGAAGTATACGGACTAATCCGGGAAACAAAAACAGAAGGTGTTTACAATGTAGAAAATTGTCAGCACAGGTTAGTGAGTCTTGAAGATCAGCTCGGCAAAACCGTAAAACTCCGCGGAACAGCATGGAGCATGAATGGATATTGGTGGTTCAATTATCGTGGCACAGATATGTATGTCGAAAATATGGATGAACAATACGTTAATGTAAAAGTTAGCTATACAATGGAAGATGAAAAGAAA
>JBGPKR010000227.1:0-4496 GCA_041486045.1 Chitinophagaceae bacterium
TTCAGATTATGAAAACTGATATGCAAATTCAAAAAGATGTAATGGAGGAACTTAAATGGCAACCTTTTCTGAATGCTACGGAGATCGGTGTGGCTGTAAAAAATGGCGTGGTCACGCTTTCCGGCTGGGTAGATAATTATTCAAAAAAAATAGCCGCTGAAAGGATAGTCAAAAAAGTGTCAGGAGTGAAGGCAGTTGCTGAAGATATCCAGGTAGGAATTTCCCCCAGTTTCAGAAAAACTGATACTGAAATCGCTGAAGCGGTATTGAATGCCTTAAAATGGCATTCGGCTGTCCAGGAAGAAAAAATTAAAATAAAAGTGGAAGATGGCAATGTCCGGCTTGAAGGAGAAGTAGAATGGGATTACCAGCGCATCAGTGCCAAAACAGCTATTGAAAATATAACAGGGGTTTGCTCCGTGCTTAATTTAATAACTGTAAAACCAAAAGCTACCTCTTTTGACGTTCAGCAAAAGATCAGCTCCGCTTTTCACAGGAGCGCCACTATTGATGCAGAAAAAATTACGGCAGAAGTAAATGGAAGCAGAGTTACACTCTTTGGAAAAGTAAGATCCATTGCTGAAAAAGAGGATGCAGAAACTGCAGCATGGAATGCACCGGGAATAACCAGTGTGGAAAGCAAACTGGAAATTGAAATACCGGAATACGCATTTGAAGAATAGTAATGAAAAGTTGTTGCGGTAGCTGGATGAGTCGGCATTTTTTCAGGTAAAGCTGTCCTGGTATGTACATACTGTGACAGCTTTTTTATTATCCCTAAATTATTGTTAAATGAATTATAATGAAAATTTTTTTGCCCGCCATCTTTTTAAATTCGGTAAACTGTTTACTGCCCTATTAATGATACTTGCATCCATTTTTCTTTTTTCCATTTGCTCTTTTACTAATTTTTTCATTTCGTTCAATGTCATGTTGGGATTGCGAAATGTTCCATTTTGATAACAATATGTACAATACTCTTTGCTTTTGGAACCATCCCTTTCTGTTCCTATTAGTTCCGGTTGGTCCAAAGGCATGCTGCAACTCTGGCAAAATTTCTTGTTTTCCATGATTTATTTTTAAAAGGTTATAAAATATTTACCTCCTGAATACTATTATGAATCCCTCGCCTGCATCCTTTTCCTGCTAAAAAACAGGCTACTGCATTCACTTTTTATTCTGCTATGACTGGGTTTCTTCAAACCCTTCTTCATAATCTGAAATAATGAACTCATCCGAAGAATTGCGTCCCATTTCATTCAGGTCCTTTAAAGTAAAATCATCCATACCGGTTGTTTGACGCCATACATCTTTATCATTCCAGAATACCTGAGCCGACAATCCAAACCGCAGTTTCAATTCCTTTTCTACCTGGGTAACTGTATCCAGAGGCCTGATCTCCAAAATGCCGGATATATGTGTTTTTTTAACATCGCCAATGGTCTTTCCCGGGTAAACTAGATCTATATCCAGGGATGTTTCATATTTCTGATGTGGTTTTATGTAGAATTCCACCTGCAGGTAAGGATAGAAATCAGAAAATGCTTCCTGTATTTCGCGGAAAGTTGTTTGATCATTTATTTCTATATGCATAAAATAATGTTTACTGTTATAGAATGAATTTTGAAACAATGCTGACCCGAAGCTATAATCCTGATGGCCATTCATCAATGACTGATAATAGCCACAAGCATGATGGAAATCAAAATTTAAGACCCGGAACAACAATCAGGTATTAAGATGACAGTGGTCATTTTTCCGGGTTGTTATCACTTATATTTTTGATTAGTATTTAATCCGGATATAGTCGGTTAAAAAGTGAAGCAGGTATACCTGTTTAAATGACAGTAAGCTGTTGAAACATAATGCAGAATAAAAACTGTTAACTTAACCAGGATTTGGACGGGTCATGCAGAATAAATGTTTTAAAAGACTGTAAACTGTATCAGTTGATCGCAAGGTGGGTTTTAACAAGCCTGCCTTGTTTTATTAACAGCTTACATTTCATATGAGGGCAACAATATGATCCGCGTTTTCTTTATAAAGCCATGCGCCCATGAGTTTTTCTTTTGATCATACATACAACATCAACCCCTTCTTTCAAAAAAGGGTTGCCTACTTCAGTATGGAGTTTGGTATTCACCAGCCGTTAAAGACCTATGCCGGCGGTTTGGGTTTTTTAGCAGGCTCCCATTTACGGAGTGCATTTGAACTTCAGCAGAACATGGTGGGTGTCGGCATTCTATGGAAATATGGTTATTATGACCAGGTAAGAAAACAGGACCAGACCATGGATGTGCTGTTTGAAGAAAAGAATTATGGTTTTCTTAAGCCCACCCATATCAAGTTTACCATAAGTGTGTCCGGGCATGATGTGTGGGTGACGGCTTATTATTTATCCCCCGGGATATTTAATACAGCACCCATTTTTTTTCTCACGACAGAGTTACCCGAAAACGATTACCTCGCCAAAACTATTTCACACAAACTATATGATGCCAACCCGGAAACAAAAATTGCAGCAGCCATTTTGTTGGGAGAAGGTGGTGCTAAATTATTGGAAGTCCTCAACTGGGAACCTGAAATTTATCATTTGAACGAGTCACATGCACTGCCGCTTGCCTTTTATTTATATAATAAATATAAAAATACAGCGGAAGTAAAAAAGAGGTTGGTCTTTACAAATCACACTCCCGAAGAAACCGGCAACCAAAAAACGAATATGGCTTTACTTGAAAAAATGGGGTTCTTTTGTGATATCCCGGTTACAGAAATCAGGGCAATTACACGGACAGAAGGAGAAGAATTTGACCATACTTTAACAGCCTTGCGGCTGGCAGGTAAAGCAAATGCTGTTTCCGGAATGCATCATGACACCTTATGCAGTTTATGGAAAAAATACGAAGGCACCTGTACTATTTTATCCATTACAAATGCCCAGAATTATCAATACTGGCACCACCCGGGTTTATACAAAGCTTTACATGAAAATGATGATGAAGCAATGAAAAGATTAAAATCTGAAGGAAAAATAAATTTGTTTGAAGTGGTGGCCGACCAGTGCGGAGAAATTTATGACAAAAAAATCTGCACGATCGTTTTTGCCAAACGGTTTGCCGGGTATAAAAGAGCTGATCTGCTTCTTCATGATATGGACCGGTTTGAACGTTTGATAACAAACAAAGACAGGCCGGTGCAAATAATCTGGGCGGGCAAGCCCTACCCGATGGATTATACCGCCATTGGGGTATTTGATAAAATTGTTGATCTCTGTAAGAAATATACAAATTGCTCCATCCTCGTTGGGTATGAACTGAAGCTTTCCAGATCATTAAAACAAGGTGCGGATATCTGGTTAAATGTCCCGAGGCTTACCCATGAAGCATCCGGCACCAGTGGCATGGCTGCTGCCATGAACGGCGCCATCAATGTTGGTTTGCCCGATGGATGGTTTCCCGAATTTGCAAAAGATAAAATCAACTCCTTTGTGGTGCCACCCTGCGATATAACTTTGCCCGAACATCAGCAGGATGACGCAGATGCAGCAAGTTTGTATAATTTGCTGGAGAATGAAGTGCTGCCCATGTATTATGATTACCCAAATCGCTGGCTTGAAATTATAAAGAACGGGATGAAAGACATTATCCCTCAATTTGGCAGCAACCGGATGGCAAAAGAATATTATGAGAGAATGTACACCTGAATGCAAAGAATTATAAAAATGTATGCCGGATAAAATAAAAACCTCTGCTGAATATTCTGCCCGGAATAAAGTACAATTAATCCGGGGTGGCAGGGAATATTTTGATTTGTTACTGGAGTTGATAAACAGGGCCACTGAAAGCATTCACCTGCAAACTTATATTTATGATGATGATGAAACAGGCCGGCAGGTGGCCGATGCACTAAAAGCTGCTGCCAGAAGAAATGTTTCCGTTTATTTACTGACAGATGGCTACGCCTCCCAGGTAATGGCGCAAAGTTTTATCAATGAGATGAAAGAATCCGGGGTACATTTCCGTTTTTTTGAGCCGATTTTCAGAAGTAAATATTTTTATTTCGGAAGAAGGATGCATCATAAAGTTTTTGTGGCAGATACAAAATTTGCCCTGGTTGGTGGTATAAATATTACCAACCGCTATAACGATATGCCCGGAAAGCCCGCCTGGCTTGATTTTGCCCTGTATGCCGAAGGGGATATCGCCAGAGACCTTTGTGTGCTTTGCTGGAAAACATGGAATAACTTTCCTTTAAATATGGGTATGACTCCCTGCGAAGAAAAACAATTGCTGTTTGCTTTTAAAAAAGAAGAAACAAGCCCGGTAAGAATGAGGCGTAATGACTGGGTACGGAGAAAAAATGAAATTTCTGCAACGTACAGGGAGATGTTCCGGAATGCCCGGTCGCATATTACTATCATTTGCAGTTATTTTTTGCCGGGAAAAGTTATCCGCCGGTTATTAAGTAATGCATCCAAAAGGGGAGTTAAAATCAAA
>JBGPKR010000228.1:0-4494 GCA_041486045.1 Chitinophagaceae bacterium
CTTATTAAGCTCGTTCTTTAGTTTGTAAGGGGTTGGGGTCTTTTTTGCGTTTATAAGGTCTCTATGGGCATTCTTTAGCGTTGTGGACAAGTTTTCCAGAGTTTCATTAATGCTTTCACTTTGGGTAAATAATCTGGATTGTCTTGCTTTTTGCGAATCCGGATTCCAAAACCGGGGCTTGATCTTTATCCCGGTAGAATATTTGAGCGTTTGATTATTGAAGCGGTAGAATAAGTAAACAAGAGTAGCATCTTTGATTTTTGGTTCTTTAAGAACAAATTTAACTTCGCCCATAAATGAATATTTCTTCGAATATACATTCAATTTTTAATTAGGGGATGCCTCAGGGGATGGTTTTCTTTGTTTTCCCCGAATTTTTTAGAATTGCGCCTAATGGCTGTGATGCACTACTGTATTGATTTACAATGAAGTTAGATAAGAGCCAATTAAAGTGGATAAGAAAGGTGGTACTCCGATCTCGGGCACAGACCTCAGCAGAAATGCTGAGGTTTTTTTGTTGTATCAGATTACTCTTGTTTGTAACTTTATTTCAACGATCCGCCCAACTATCAGGCTACATACGAAACTCATTCAGAAAAATTAAATAGCATGAAAGAATTTATGTTACTCATCCGCAACGAAAGCAACAATTTCGACAGGTTAGCATCTGAACAACAGCAGGAGTTCCTGCAAAAATGTAAGGATTACATCGGAGAATTAAAGAAAGAAGGAAAACTGATAGCAGCGCAACCCCTGGTCAGGGAAGGTAAAATCATCACTCGCCCCGCCGGGGTATGGAAGGAAACAGATTTCACCGGAACCGGCGTAGTACAGGTAGGATATTATCATATACTTGCCGGTAACCTGAACGAAGCAATTGCCATTGCAAAAAACAATCCTGAATTTGAATATGGAACCTCGGCCAGCATTGAAGTACGGCCGGTAAAAATGAAGGAAGTATCCACTGGTTTTGTCTACCCGAAAAATGAATGATTGATCCCGTTTTTTCTCTAACGGTTTTCACTTAGTTTACAATTCCCTTTTCATTCTTTGCCGCGAAAAAGGTAAAATTACCCGCAAAAAAAGAGTACTTCCCGGGTTGTATCAAAAAAGAAAACAAAGTTTCTTTGTATCATACTCTGTTACTATGAAATTAATGATGTACATAGGAAATGATCTGATCGAAGCCATCCCGCTTGATGATGATAAGATCCGGGTGCCGGGTTATGTCGGCCATTTTAAGCGTTTTCTCAAAACGAAGTACAGGGAACTTATCAGCCAGTATTCAGACCCACCTGATTTTTTAGTGACCACTCTTCTCCCTCAAACAGGCAAGCGGTCAGATAGTATTCATAAAGGATGATTGAATGCTTTTATCAGTATGTTTTTTCACCGGTCACATTCCATTTGCCATCTGTAAGCTTAAGTAATGAAACGGTTTTGCTGTGAAATTTTTCTTTAAAAATTTTGTTTGAAAAATGCTGCCAGGCTTTTTTAAAATCGCCGGGTTTCAGATCCCGGTTGGCAATAGTGATATGCGGATGAAATGGCCGGTCATTTTTTTTGATCAGATCCCCGTAAGCACGGAGAAAATGATTTTCTACCTGGTTCCTGAATTCATCCAGGGAGGGATTTTCCTGCACCCGGGCAAACAGCACCCTTTTGCCAAAATGAGAAAAATTTTCCAACTGAATTTCCAACTCATTCATATCACTTGTAAAGAGCTCTAAGGTTTGTTTTAATTTTTCTTCACTGCCCTCCTCCATCCAGAATGGCTGAATTAATGTAATATGTGCCGGGGATTTTAATGCTACTACAGAACCAAATTGTTCTTTCATCCAATATTTAAATTGCAGAACTTTCTTATCCAGTTCCGGGGGACACAGTATGGCAATAAAATACATACGGTGTGTAGCGGAGAGATTCATCCCGGAATTTTATTTATATTGAATGACCTGCAAAACTACCTGCCAAACTCCGGATTGCTGCTAAAAGGATGAATAATTAAATTTCTGTCCCCCAACAGATGCTTCATACATCAATCCACCCTTTTGCTGTGTAAATATCATGACGCCTTCCTTATATTTCACATTTGCTGAAGCGCCGGCAGTAACTGCAACGGCTGAAGCCTGGGCAGAAAATTCAATTTTGTTTTCCTTAAACCGGTCCAGGTCATCTTTTGATTCAAAAAAGATCACTTCACGGTAGGCCTGGCCGCCAAACTGAAAACCAATGCTAAGTTGTGTCAATTTAGCTTTACCTATAATAATTCCACCTTCATATACAACACCATTGCCTACTGCACCACCTATACCCATTCCCCCTTTCCCAACGTTGGGAAAGATCACATAGGCATACGCATCGGCAAATAAACTACTCATCAGGCCATCCGTATCAATAAAGTCCTCTTTTGCTTCGTTACTTTCCCGTACTAATTTTTTGTCTTTACTTGTTGATTGGGCCATAGCTGTATTAAACATTACTAAAGCAGCCAATACAAAAACAAATTTCAATGCCGGTAAAACAGAACTTTTATTCATAATATATGATTTATGTATTGAGGTTTACTGATGACAAAAATAATATAATAAAGTATTGTATTCTCCATTAACAAAGACTTTGCCAATTAATGGAAATACAAAAGTCATCCGGCCAGCTGGTAATATTATATCCATTCTTACTCCCGGGTTTTAACATTATATGTGCAGAAAAGGAGGCATATCCTGATTAAAGTCAGTGGCTGCCAACAGATATAGTCATACCTTGCGGCAGTTTCTTACCAATATTTATTTTATGTTACGGTTCTTTCTGCTCCCGCTCTTTTGCCTGCTATTGAATATATCCTCTGCCCAGTACAACTGGAAATTAGAAAAAGAAAAGAATGGTATCAGTGTGTATTTATCAGATGTGGCCAGCTCAAGCTTCAAAGCGGTAAAAGTGGAGTGTACATTGACCGGCACCTATGCCAAACTGATCGCCCTTCTGACCAATGTATCACAATTCAATACATGGATATACAATAACAAGAGCAGCAATTTGCTGAAACAAAATACCCCGCTTGATTTTATTTATTACTCAGAAACACACATGCCATGGCCCCTCTCCAACCGGGATGCCGTCATTCACGTGCAGATAAAAACAGATAGCCTGCCAAGGTTCCTTACCATTTCCGGGAAAGGTGAACCGGATTTGTTTCCGCGCATAGTCAGCAGAGTGCGGGTACCCCATTATAAAGCAAGCTGGAAAGTGACCATGCCTACGGCAAAAACAATACAAATAAGTTATTTACTGGAAATTGATCCCGGCGGCAGTATCCCGGCATGGATCGCCAATTCATTTGCCGATAAAGGGCCTTATGGAACATTCAGCAATATGGCTGAACAGTTAATGAAATAAACCGGCCGCTGGCATTTTATCATTTCAATTTATCAACCTGTAACCGGATCGTTATTGGCCCTGAGCTAACACGGTGGGGGAGATCAGCCGGGCGGAAGTTTTTTTAACTTCCCCTGCTTTTGTTTGGTAATTTTACAGGGTTGAAAAATAAATCACCATGCATATAGAATCAGATATTAAACTTGGTTTTAAAGATGTAATGTTGAGGCCCAAACGTTCCACCCTCAGTTCAAGATCAGAAGTATCGTTGATCCGGAAATTTAAATTTTTACATAGCGGTACCCCCTGGGAAGGCATTCCCATTATGGCAGCCAATATGGATACAACAGGCACCATGGAAATGGCTAAGGTCCTGGCATCGCATCAATTGTTTACCGCCATCCATAAACATTATACAAAAGCGCAATGGAAAAAGTTTATGCAGACCAGCGGGGAAAGCATCATTGAATATATTGCCGTTAGTACCGGTACCAGCGCCGATGATGCAAGGAACCTGGATCTCATATTAAAAGAAAACAGCAGTTTACGGTTCATCTGTATTGATGTAGCCAATGGCTATTCGGAAAAGTTTGTGGCGTTTGTAAAGGCAACAAGGAATAAATATCCCGGCAAGGTGATCATGGCAGGTAATGTTGTAACCGGTGAAATGGTGGAAGAATTGTTACTCGCAGGGGCCGATATCATTAAGGTTGGCATTGGTCCGGGTTCAGTATGCACCACCCGGGTAAAGACAGGCGTGGGTTATCCGCAGCTATCGGCCATTATTGAATGTTCGGATGCCGCACATGGTTTGGGTGGACAGATCATTTCAGACGGAGGATGTAAAGTGCCTGGTGATGTGGTGAAAGCATTTGGGGGTGGCGCCGATTTTGTGATGCTGGGCGGCATGCTGGCAGGACATGAAGAAAGTGGTGGTGAGTTAATTGAAAAAGAAGGCAAACGGTATAAACTGTTTTATGGTATGAGTTCTGAAACAGCGATGACCAAGTATGCCGGTGGTGTGGCGGATTACCGGGCATCTGAAGGAAAGACCACTCAGATACTTTATCGTGGAAATGTTACAGACACGGTGCAGGATATTTTAGGGGGGCTTCGTTC
>JBGPKR010000229.1:0-4370 GCA_041486045.1 Chitinophagaceae bacterium
ATATAATTTCCAAAAACAGGTTCAGGCAATTTTTTAAGGTTTTAAAAACCTCCTTTCCCCTATTTTCATCGTATTATATTATAGCCATGAAAAATAGTTTCTTCAGCTTTTTTATTTACTTGTTGGTCCTGGCATCCCTCTCCTCCTGTAAACCGGTCAAAGACCCCGAACTGAAAGGGATCGAGAAAGTCAGGGTTCAACGGTTTGGGCTCAAAGAATCCAGCCTGTCTTTCGAATTGCTTTTTTTTAATCCCAACAACTACCGGCTGAAACTGAAGGAGGCCAGCGGGGATGCCTGGCTGGATGGCAACCTGCTCGGGCATTTTACGGTTGACACAGTCGTCCACATCCCGGCACAGGGAGATTTTCGCCTGCCGGTTCAGCTAAAGATGGATATGAGCCATTTCGTTGAGAATATTTCAGCGGCTTTTATGGATAAACAGGTAACCCTTAAAGTGGATGGAATGGCAAAAGCAGGCAAGGGATTCATATATATTAACTACCCGATCCGGTATGATGGAAAACAACAATTGGGAGAATTGCTGAAATAGTTTAAAGTTTAAGGTTTGACGTTTAATGTTCTTTCACTGGAAAAATCCTGAATTAAATTGAATTTCCTTCTATGTGAAACTTTAAACCTGCCTACCGGACAGGCAGGCTTTCAACCAGCACTATTGCTGCGGTGGAGGCGGCAGTTTTGGCTTTGGATGCCCTCCCCCATCTTCAAATTTTTTACAGGATTTGGGAAGCCTGTTGTAAGCATCTTCAGCTGCCGGAACATCATCTGCATCATAACCGCAATTGGCAATGGCAGTTTTTATTTCTTCAATATTAATACGGTCAGTCACATATTTTACTTTTGTTTCTCCCTTTCGGTAATTAACCGTTATTTCCAATACCCCGTCATAGCGTTTAAGATAGGTCTCTATTCTTGTTTTACAATTTTCACAAAGCGCATTGGGTGTTTTGATGATTGAAGTAAGTACAGGCTTTATTTGAGAAATACCTGCAATAGATAAACCTACCGTAGCAATTGTGGCGACAAGTATTTTCTTCATGAATAACTGAATTGACAGTAAAGTTATAAAACGCCCTTCCAGTTAGCCGGATCAACCCTCCATTTTAACAAAATATCAAGCTGATCTGCGGATACCATCCCTTTTTTTACGGCCAGTTCGATCAATGCCGGGTAATCCGTAAGGGAATAACAGGTCAATGATGCTTTATGGAATGCTTCAGTTGCAACGGGGAACCCATACGTAAAAATGGAAACCATGCCAATCACCTCCAATCCCGCTTCTTTCAATACATCCACCACCTGCAGGCTGCTTTTCCCGGTGGAAACGAGATCTTCTATTACAACAGTCTTCTGACCCTTTTCATAAAATCCTTCTACCTGGTTAACCAGGCCATGCTCCTTTGGTTTGGGCCGCACATACACATAAGGAAGTTTCAGCTGGTCGGCTGCCATAGCTCCCCAGGCAATCCCCGCCGTGGCTACTCCTGCCAGCAATTCAGCACGGGGGAATTTTTCAAACAGCATATTGCACATTTCCGATTTGATAAAATCCCTGATATAAGGAAAAGATAAGACCTTACGGTTATCACAATAAATAGGGCTCTTCCATCCGCTGGCCCAGGTAAAAGGATGTTCGGGATTTAATTTTATGGCGTTAACTTGAAGCAGTTTTTCAGCCACTACTTTGGCATCAGTCATATGGCGAAGTTAAAAGAAAGCCCACAGCATGTATTTAAAAATCTATTTCAGCGACAAACCTCTTTTTCTCTGTGATGAAGTGGATGAAACCATTCAACCCTATGTGCATCATGATGACGCGGTCTTTATTGATGAATTGAACACACACACCGTAAAATCAATGATACACGAGATGGAACAGCCGGCAGTACATGCCGGAGTCTTTTATCATGCCAGACTGGAAGAACTGAAGAAAGCGTTTTTTAAAAAATTCGCTTTTATCCGGGCTGCCGGGGGCCTGGTGCTGAATGAAAAAAAAGAAATCCTTATCATCTTCCGCCGGGGTAAATGGGATCTGCCAAAAGGCAAATTAGATAAGGGGGAAACACTGGAAGACTGTGCAGTGCGGGAAGTTGAAGAAGAAACAGGTCTTACAAAAGTGAAACTGATCTCTCCTCTCAGCATTACTTATCACACCTATCATGAAGGTGCAAGATTTATTTTGAAAGAATCTCACTGGTACAACATGAAAGTGAGTGCTGACCAAAAACTAATTCCGCAGATAACAGAAGATATACATGAGATAAAGTGGGTGAAGGCAAAAGACCTGCAACAATATATGAAAAATTCTTTCCCTTCGGTAATGGATGTATTTCAATTGGCCTCTTCATTTTGATGGTGCGACAGTTAGATCCGGGGCGGTCTGCTACTTCTTAATTTCCTTTCTTTTAATAATCGCAACCGTTAGCCGGCTCACACAAATTAATTTTTCTTTCTCATCATTGATCTTTATATCCCAGACATGGGTAGTGGTCCCAAGATGCAAAGGAGTAGCTGTGGCTGTAACATATCCCTTTGTGGCGCTGCGTACATGATTAGCGTTAATTTCCAGTCCTACACAATAGAATTCAGCATGGTCAATAACCATGGCAGATGCAAAGTTGCCAATGGTTTCAGCCAGCACACAGGAAGCACCTCCATGCAGCAGGCCATATGGCTGAATGGTACGATGGTCAACCGGCATTTTGGCTTTCAGGAAATTCTCACCAAGCTCGGTCCATTCAATGCCGAGGAATTTATCCATTGTTCCTTTACTGAGTGCACCGAACTGATCAATCGTCAGGTCTTTATTAAACCAGATACTCATCCCGCTTATTTGGGTAATGATTTAAAAACAACTTCCGGGAGAAAATGGCTGGCATCCCCGCCATTCCTGATAATATCCCGTACAATGGTGGAAGCTACCGAAGTATATTTTGGCTCACCCGTAAGAAAGACTGTTTCGATATTTCTGTCTAATGTCCGGTTGGCATCAGCAATCGTTTTTTCATATTCAAAATCGCTGACATAGCGGATACCCCGCAGAATAAAATGAGCCCCGATCTTTTGACAAAAATTAATGGTCAGACCTTCATATACGGCTCCCTCTACCCTGTCCTCGTCCTTATAAATTTCTTTGATCCAGCTTAGTCGTTGTTCGTCAGAAAACATCGGGGCCTTGGATGTATTCAAACCTATTCCTACAATTATTTTATCAAAGAGCGGCAATGCCCGGTTGATAATATCCACATGGCCCAAGGTGAGCGGGTCGAAAGTGCCTGGGAAAAGACAGATGCGGGCCATATTATTGAAGATTTTAGATTGTAGATTTTAGATTTTGAATACAGGAAATCTGCAATCGCAAATCTAAAATCTAAAATTGATTTATCCTGTGTTGCGTCCTGAAAGCAGATAGAGTACCGCCATTCTCACCGCTACCCCGTTTTCCACCTGCTGTAAGATAATGGATTGTTTGCTATCAGCCACATCGCTGTCTATTTCCACACCCCTGTTAATAGGACCGGGATGCATGATGACGATTTCTTTCTGCAGCCCATCAAGCAGTCTTTTGTTGATGCCATAGGCAAGACTATATTCCCTGAGCGAGGAAAATAAAACCTGGTTCTGTCTTTCCAACTGGATACGTAAAACATTAGCCACATCACACCAGCCGAGCGTCTCTTTCAGGTTATAACTCACATTTACTCCCAATGCTTCACTGATATATTTCGGGATCAAAGTCGGGGGTCCGCAAACGGTAACCTCTGCTCCCATCTTTTTCAGCAGGTAAATATTACTTTGCGCAACACGGCTGTGCATGATATCGCCGATGATGGCAACTTTTCTGCCTTCTAATCCACCTGTTTTTTCTTTGATGGAAAAAGCATCTAATAAGCCCTGTGTGGGATGTTCATTGATACCATCACCTGCATTGATAATAGCCGCAGGTATATGCTGGGCCAGGAAATGAGGGGCGCCGCTTGCATGATGCCGCATGACCACCATATCCACTTTCATGGATAAAATATTGTTGACTGTATCGAGTAATGTTTCTCCTTTTGAAGCCGATGAAGTGGAGGCAGCAAAGTTGATCGTGTCGGCGCTCAGTCTTTTTTCTGCCAGCTCAAAAGAGAATCTTGTCCGGGTGGAATTTTCGTAAAACAGGTTTACTATCGTGACATCCCTCAATGATGGGACTTTTTTAACCGGTCTTTGTAAAACTTCTTTGAATTGTTCTGCGGTGGAAAGAATAAGGGAAATATCTTCTTTGTTGAGGTTTTTAATGCCCAGCAGGTGTCGTGTGGATAGTTGCATTAAAAAGCGAAATTATAGGAAATTATTGAGTTATCAGCAC
>JBGPKR010000230.1:0-4362 GCA_041486045.1 Chitinophagaceae bacterium
CACCACGTATCAATATTCTTCCGTTTGATCCATTTGGTGATCCATCTTTTTCAATATACAAACCGGCCACGCGGCCCTGCAGGGCTTGCATCGTGTTGCCTGAACTATTATTTTTAACCGGTGTCAGGTCCACTACGGCTACAGCACCAGTTAAATCCTTTTTTCGTTGGGAGCTGTATCCCACCACCACTACCTGCTCCCCCTCTTTTACGCCTTCTTCCATTTCAACAACCAGGTTCTGATCGCTGCTGGTGATTTTAATGGTAGCAGTTTTCATTCCCACATAAGTAAATGTAAGGTTATCTCCCACTGACGCTTCAATGGAAAATTTTCCCGAACCGTCAGTCAATACGGTTTTATTTTTTGCCTGAATGGTAACACCCACAAGTGGTGTTTTGTCCATTTTACCGGTGACTGTTCCGGTAATGATTTTTTGCTGAGCAATCGAAGAAATGCCCAACAACAAGAGAGGCAGAATGCAAAATGATCTTCTCATAATCGTGTTTTTGAAATTGAATAATTAATAATGGCAGTATTTATAAGGACTCAGAAATTATATTTTGATCACGTTGTCTTGAATAAGTTCTTTTACTTCCTTTATATCGTATTCCGGGCAGGCCCCTCTTTGTGTCGCAACAAAAGCTCCAAGGCCGCTTGCAAATTCCAATGTGACCTCGCTGCCGGCATTATCTAAAAATTGAGAGAGCAAGCCGGCCAAAAAAGCATCACCGCTTCCAACCGTATCCACTACTGGTACTTTAAAGCCGGGATGTTTTGTGATTTCACCATTCATTAATAATAAAGCACCGTCACCACCCATCGTCACCACCATATTTGATAACCTGAATTTGTCTCCGATTGATTTTAGCCTGTCTTCAATACTGGTATAATTGGAAAACCATCCGGTAATTAATTCCAGTTCGGCCAGATTCATTTTTATTATATCAGCCTTTCGTAATAACTGCTCCACGATGCGCCTGTTGTAATGAGGCGCTCTAAGATTTATATCCAGCACTTTGTTCTTTGCTGTTTCCAATAATTTGAATAAAGTATCTTTTGAAACTTTATTTCTTGCGGCAAGGCTGCCGTAAACAAAATATCCGGCATTCGTCAGGAGGTCAGTAAGAGATTCGTCCCACGCAATAAAATCCCAGGCAACAGGCTTTACAATATCATAGAATACTTCGTTGTATTCATTGGGGTTGGCGAATACTTTTCCTGTCTCATATTTATTATCTACCTGGAAAAAATCAGTACAAACTCCATGGCCGGAAAATATCTTCATCAGTTGCTGGCCTTTGTCATCAATTCCAATTCTTGTAATGAGTGCAGGATTTTTATTTAGCTTTTGCAAATGATAGGCAACATTCATAGGTGCACCACCCGGCACTGCACCTGAAGGAAGTATATCCCAGAGTACTTCGCCAAAACAAACCACCTTATGTGTATTTTTATCGGGCATCATAATTTATTTTATTTCGAGACCTGATTTAATAACAACAACCGGATTACTTTGCCTACCGGGCAATTTCTTTAAAAGCTCAGCCTCTAATTGCTCAAGAGGAACTCCCTTGGTTTCGGGCATTTTAAAAATCACCCACAACAGTTGCAACACCATCATCATTGCAAAGAATAAAAACAAAGGACCTGGGCCAAACCTGGTGGCGAATATGGGAAACACCGTTGTGATGATTGCGGCCAATATCCAATGCGTGGAACTTCCAAGTGATTGGCCGTAAGCGCGGACACTGTTAGGAAATATTTCTGAAATAAATACCCATATCACGGCACCCTGCCCAATAGCATGAGAAGCAATAAAAACAAACAGCAATACTGGAACTATCATTCCTCCCGAGAAATTAAAATAGAATGCAGCCGCTACTGCAGATAATGAGAGGATATACCCAATAGAACCCAACAGCATTAATTTCTTTCTGCCTAACCTGTCGATCAGGTACAAGCCAATCATGGTAAAAATAAGATTGACCAAACCAATGCCTGCACTTTGAAGGAATGCAGCATCTTTTCCAATTCCGGCCAATTCAAAAACACGGGGAGCGAAGTAAATAATCGCATTGATACCGGAAAGTTGGTTGAATAATGCTATCAGCACTGCAAGCAGTATAGGTGTATTGTATTTTTTTGTAAGGAAAGCAGAAAGACTTTCCTTCTGTCTATCCTCGGCAATGGATAGATGAAGGGCCTGGATGGCTTCATCGACACCAACAGGATCGCTTACTTCTAGTGTAGCACGGGCAGTATCATAATCACCTTTGTGAACGATCAGCCATCTCGGACTTTCGGGAACAAAAAATATGAGTATGCAATATGCAACAGAAGGAATTCCTACTACACCAAGCATCCAGCGCCAGCTATCATTACCCGCTATACCCCGCAAGAGATAATTGGAAATATAAGCGATCACAATTCCGAATACAATATTGAACTGAAAAGTGGCAACGAGTTTGCCCCTGTTCCTGGCCGGTGCAATTTCTGTTATATACATAGGCGCTACTACGGATGAAGCTCCTATAGCGAAACCACCTAATAAACGAAAGCACATGAACGTGTAAACATCGGGAGCTAACGCAGAGCCGGTAGCAGACACCAGGTAAAAAATTCCGATCCAGAGAAGTGTTTTTTTGCGGCCAAATTTAGTGGCGGGAATACCACCAAGCAATGCGCCGACTACAGTACCATAAAGGGCAATGCCGATTGCTATGCCATGTACAACATCACTTAGTCCCCAAATCCTTTTGATATCCTGTTCAGCTCCGGAAATAACAGCCGTATCAAATCCGAAAAGAAATCCACCGAGGGCTACAACAATACTCCAGAGCAGCAATTTTTTGTTCATATGGGAGCAATTAGACCGGCAATTTAGGGTCGCGGTCAACCGATACCTTTTAGTTATTGATTCAAATTCTTATAAATTTCAAACCACCGCTCTAATTATGGTATACCGCTGAGCTGCATTTCTTTATAAATTACTTCCTGTAACTGAAGACTCGTGTTTTTACAAATTTGTTTCGTTGTTTATTGATTTCGTTTCAATTCTTTGTCCGGCTAAAAGTGCATTTAATAGTCAAATTCATTTTTAGAAATATTAAATACAGAATTAGAAATATTTTTTTAAAAAAAAGAGTTCAATTTTGCCGGACTGAGCGCTATGTTTTCTCCAAATAAGATATCAGGATTCTCCCCACTCACCATTAGCTTGTACCTGTTATTGGCTGTACCCTTCGTTTTTTTTTCCTGCAATACTCCCGGCGCTAATAAGAAATTTAAAATCGGTTTTTCCCAATGCCAATTTGATTTATGGCGAAAAACTATGCTAGATGAAATGAAAAGAGAGTTGTCTTTTCATGATAATGTTGAGTTTTTATACCGCGATGCAGAAGGAAGCAGTCAAAAACAAGTTCAGCAAATTGAAGAATTGGTGAAAGAGGGTGTTGACCTTTTGATAGTATCTCCCAACGAAGTGCAGCCTTTAACTCCTGCTGTAGAAAAAGTGTATGAATCCGGTATCCCGGTTGTGTTAATTGACAGGAGGATCAGCTCAGAAAAATTTACAGCCTTTATCGGTGCATCCAATTTTGAAGTGGGACAAACCGCAGGACGGTATGCGGTTTCTCTTTTAAAAGGAGAAGGTACTGTTATTGAGATCATGGGTTTGCCCGACGCCTCACCATTTATAGACAGGCACAGAGGCTTTATGGACATCATTTCCCAAAACAAAGGAATTAATTATCTTAAAAAAATTGAGGACCATACTCCCGACTATGAAAAAAATCTCGAAACCACCTTACGAACTAATAATAATATTGACCTGGTCTTTGCCCATAGTGATTATATAGCTTCATTCCTTTATAAGCTTTGCAAACATTTGGGCATTGACAAAAGCATTAAAATTATTGGTGTTGACGGCCTGCCGGTTGACACGCTTGGCATGGGTATGGTCGCTAACAAACTTATTTCAGCTACTGTTCTTTATCCCACCGGGGGACAGGAGGCCATCCAGACATCGCTGAATATTTTAGAAAAAAAGCCTGTTAGTAAGGAAAATTCCCTGACTACTACAATCATTGACTCTACGAACGTAGGAATAATGATGCAGCAGTATGAAAAAGTGCTGGCTCAGCAAAGAGATATTGACAGGAGCCAGCAAAAAATAGAAAAACAGACCGTTATTGCCAGGAACCAAACGAATATTATTTATACCATCTCCATATCCCTGGCCCTGGCATTGATTATGGGGTCTGTTTTATTTTTTTATTTAAGAGAAAACAGAAAAATAAATGTCCGGCTAGTCAAACAAAATGAAGAAATCATCAGCCAGCGCAACCAGTTAATTGAATTGGG
>JBGPKR010000231.1:0-4345 GCA_041486045.1 Chitinophagaceae bacterium
AACTGCTTATCATATGCAAGCTCAAACTCCTGAAGAACGATTGAAAGAAAAAGGGATCGTTCTTACCACTCCTTCTGCTCCTGTTGCTAATTATGTAAATGTGGTAAGAGTTGGTAATCTTCTTTTCCTTTCAGGAAAGGGACCGGGAAAGCCTGATGGCTCCTACGTTACAGGTAAAGTCGGTAAGGATCTGACTATTGAACAGGGTTATGAAGCAGCCAGGTTAACGGCCATCAGCCATCTTTCAGTATTGAAAGCAGAACTGGGTGATCTGAATAAAGTAAAACGGATTGTAAAAGTGCTGGGTATGGTCAACTGTACGGATGATTTTAAAGACCAGCCAAAAGTCATCAATGGCTACAGCGACCTGATGGTTGAAATTTTCGGGGAGAAAGGGAAACATGCAAGATCAGCTGTGGGTATGAATTCCTTGCCATTGGGTATTGCAGTGGAAATAGAAGTTATTGTGGAGGTAGAGGATTAATATAGCGACTGAGAGTATAACATAAAAACGCTTATCTGTATGACCAAAGAAGATTTTTGGAATTGGTTTGATACTAATAAAACTTCTTTAGAGAATTTTATTAGCGAAAAAGATCGGAGCTATGAAATTTATGAAACTCTAAGCGACAAGCTAAATCAATATTGTGAATTTCTTATTCCCGAGCTTACTATAAATAAGGAAAATAAGTTTGTATTAATAATAAGCTGTGATGGAATGAAACAAGGGGTACCGTTTGCTGAAAGGCTAACAGAGGATCTGAGAAAATTTGATAGCTGGGTAATATTAAAATTCAGGCAGCCAGACCCGATGGAATTAATTCCAATAGGAAGATTAACCCTGAAACGAAGCAGTATATTCCTTGATTGGAAGAAAACAGCATCCGGGAAGTATTATATTACATTCTATGTAAAAGGTTTTTCATCGGATAATCCAAATTATGAAATGGGAACACTGCTTCATATGGATCACACTATCGGAGAGTATAATTCAATGACCCGAATCGAAGGTGTCGAAATCAAAAAACTGGGATTATTCCAACCTAAAAAAAAACTTAAGACTCTTGATGATTTAAAAACTGAGCTTGACATTAATACTTCTTAAAAAATACAAGCTCTCAGTATCACCCCACAAGCCTTTTTCATTTGTTCTTCCTCAATACTCAACGGCGGAGAAATACGCAAACAATCAGCCGCAAATAAAAACCAATCTGTCAAAACACCTTCGGCAATACATGCATCAATTACCTTCTTATTGGTTTCAAAAGAATCAAACTCAACTGCCATCCATAAACCAAAAGAACGGATAGCTTTTATTTTTGGGTGAGCCAATAATGATTTAAACAATTCTTCCTTTTGTTTAACTGTATCAATCCGGCCTTCATCCAGCAATGCTTTCATAGCTGCCATACCAGCCGCACAGCAAACCGGGTGGCCACCAAATGTGCTGATATGACCCAGCACAGGATTATTTGTAAAAGCATCCATCAGTTTCTTATCCGCAATAAATGCTCCCAACGGCATGCCACCACCCAATGCTTTGCCCAATAATAAAATATCAGGTACTATATCAAAATGTTCAAAGCCCCATAGCTTACCGGTCCGGCCAAAGCCTGCCTGTATCTCATCAAGAATTAATAATGCTCCGGTTTCCGTACATTTTTTCCTCAAAGCCTGCATCCATTCTTTTGAAGGAACAATTATTCCTGCTTCTCCCTGCACCGTTTCAGCAATTACACAAACTGTTTGTTCCGTTATTGAATGTAATGATTCAAATGAATTGTATTCCAGGTGCAGCACATCCGGCAGCAGCGGACGAAAAGCATTACGCCAGTACTCATCTCCTATTACACTTAATGCTCCCTGCGTGGAGCCATGATAAGATTTATTAAACCCGATTATTTGAGTCCGGCCGGTTACCCTTTTGGCCAGCTTCATAGCTCCTTCTGTTGCTTCAGCCCCTGAGTTGGTGAAATAAACAGAGTTGAGTGATGCAGGCAAATGATCCGCAAGCAGTTTGGCATACTGCACCTGCGGTGTTTCAATGAATTCGCCATACACCATGATGTGCAGGTAAGCATCAAGTTGTTTTTGTATGGCCGCAATTACTTTAGGATGCCGATGCCCGATATTGGCAACGCTGACACCGCCGATAAGATCAAGATATTCTTTCCCGTCTGCATCATACAATGTACAGCCTTCTGCTTTCACAATTTCCAATGCAAGAGGAGTGGCTGAGGTTTGGGCTACATGACGAAGAAAAAGTTCCCGCTGATGCCCCCATCCCCTAAAGGGGTGTTCAGCATCTTCATTCTTATTCATAAAGGCAAATGTCGGAAAGAATGAAGGATATTTGTGATTCACCGCAGAGAAGCAGAGAACGGGGAGTTAACGCAGAGTAATTTTCAAAAACTCTGCGAAACCTCTGTTACCTCATGTTCTCTGCGGTAAAAATAAAAAGAATATGCCTGTTATTTTACCCGTAGAAGATAAACACCCGCAATTCGGTAACAATTGTTTCATTGCTCCCAATGCTACCATTGTTGGTGATGTGGTAACCGGTGACGATTGCAGTTTCTGGTTTAACACTGTTGTCCGCGGCGATGTGAATTTTATTAAACTTGGTAATAAAGTGAATGTACAGGACGGCGCCTGCATACATTGTACTTACCAGCAATACGGGACCACGATCGGTAATAATGTGTCCATCGGTCATCATGCGATCGTGCATGGCTGCACCCTGCATGATAATGTCCTGATAGGAATGGGGGCTATTGTGATGGACAATGTGGTGGTACACAGCAATACGATCATAGCCGCCGGAGCTGTGCTATTGGAGAATACTGTTTGTGAGGCTGGAAGCATTTATGCCGGGGTGCCGGCCAAAAAAGTGAAGGACATTTCGCAGGAAATGATCAGCGGGGAGATCAACCGGATTGCCAACAACTATGTACAGTATGCAAGTTGGTTTAAGGACAAATAGGCAATAGACAATTGGCAATCAGCAGCCGGGATCAGTTTGCCCTTTGCTTATTGCCTGTTGCCATTGTGCGGTATGCGGATTGGTTCAGAGGAGAGTCGGGAGTAAAACCTTGAGCCTGAGCCACCTTCTGACTCCGGACTCCAGACTAAAGACTCCTGACTAACGACTCATGACTCGTATCTTTCCTATAGTATAAACAATTATTTTAATCTAATTTCGTTACAATAATAGCTGTCAACAATGAAAAACCTGCGATTCATAGCTGTAACATTGAGCCTCATGATCTTGTTATCATCCTGCAAGATATTTGGCAAGGTCTTCGGTGGGATATTCCCAAAAAAGGAAAAGTACGGTTGCCCCAGCAATGGCAAGAATGTGGGCGCCGAAAAGATCCTGAGCGGCGACCCCAAGGCTATGAAAGATGTAAAAAAAGCTAAGAAATTCCGCAGTTAATTTATTGTTACTGTGCAGCTAAACACTATAATATCCGGTCTTATGAATAATACTAAACACCTTAACTATGAGCCTAACCCTACGAACCAACCTTGGCTGTACCGAAGCCGTGATCGCCGATGACGGCGGACTGAAACAATTCTACCGTGTTGCCAATGTGTTGAGCCACGATTTTGACATCAACTTTTCCAACAAGGAAGATGACTTTGATACCATTGACTGGGAATTCCGGTTCAAAGGTCATAACCTTACGTTGCATTACAGTATTTACAACGGCATTTCCATTTTCCCGACAAAGACCCGTGATGCTTTGAGCAAGGATAATAAAGCCGTGGTGGAACTGGCCAATGTGCTGGAAGGAAAACTCTTTAATGAAGACAGAAGGAATATTGCATAGGACAGCTATTAGATGTTGGCTAAAAGCTAATAACTTTTCTCTTCTACACTCTCCATAATACCCAAATAACTCACATACCTGTCTTCATGAATTTCACCATTGTTAACGGCCTCTTTAATGGCACAACCCGGTTCATTAAAGTGCAGGCAATTATTGAACTGGCAATTATTTAGCCGGTCCCGCATCTCCGGGAAATAATGTGATACTTCCTGTTTCGATATATCAACCAATCCAAATTCCCGCATACCGGGCGTATCAATAATTCTTCCCCCGGAAGGCAGATCATACATTTCAGCAAACGTAGTGGTATGCTGCCCCTTTCCGCTCCAGCCGCTTACATCCTGTGTTTTTAAATGTATATCCGGAAAAATCACATTCAGCAGGGATGACTTTCCGACCCCGCTATGACCGCTTATTAATGTGGTCTTGTCTTTAAATAATTTTATTACTTCTTCTATTCCTTCCCTTTTTTCTGCGCTTATCAGTAAAACTTTATATCCAATGGCTTCATA
>JBGPKR010000232.1:0-4334 GCA_041486045.1 Chitinophagaceae bacterium
ATATTTTGAAGCCAACAAACATCTCTGGAACCAGCGGACTGTGGTTCATAAAGATTCTTCCTTTTATGATGTAGCAGGGTTCAAGGCAGGTAAAAACGTATTAACGCCCATCGAATTAAAAGAAGTTGGTGATGTGAAAGGCAAAAAAATGCTGCATCTCCAATGCCATTTTGGAATGGATAGCCTTAATTGGGCAAGACTAGGCGCTGATGTTACAGGAGTTGATTTATCCGATGAAGCCATCAATGAAGCCAGGCAACTGAATGATGAATTAGAGTTAAATGCAAAATTCATTTGCTGTAATGTATATGACCTGCATCCGAAAAATGCGGAGTCTTCGAAAACCCCTCCTTTGGAGGGTAGGGAGGCCTTTGATATAGTTTTTACTTCTTATGGTGTAATTGGCTGGTTACCTGATTTGGATAAATGGGCTGAAATAATTGCTCATTATTTAAAACCAGGCGGTACATTTTACCTGGCAGAGTTTCACCCTGTGCTTTGGATGTTTGATGATGAATTTACCCACATTAAATATTATTACGAAAACCGGGAAGTGATTGTTACAGAAGATGAGGGAACCTACACTGACCGGAATGCAGGTATAAAGGGGAAAGAATACAGTTGGAACCACAGCATCAGTGAAGTGTTGAATGCATTGATAAATGCCGGGCTCCGGATCGAAAGCTTTAATGAGTTTATGTATTCACCTTATCCTTGTTTCATGAATATGGTGGAGTCAGGAAAAGGTAAATGGCAGATCAAAAACATGGAAGGGAAGATACCTATGCTGTACAGTGTCAGGGCCATTAAACAATAATCAAATCCCCTATCTTCGCAGCGAAAATTTCTTCTCCATGCTGCCTAAGTACAAACGAATCCTTCTCAAACTTTCCGGTGAATCTTTAATGGGTGACAAAAATTTTGGTTTTGATAATTCTGTTATTGCCCAATATGCCCAGGACATCAAATCCATTACTGAATTAGGTGTCCAGGTGGCCATTGTAATTGGCGGTGGCAATATTTACCGGGGGATGAATGAGGCAGAGACCGGAATTGAAAGAGCTCATGGCGATTATATGGGGATGCTGGCTACGGTAATTAATGGAATGGCGTTGCAGGCAGGACTTGAAAAAATAGGAGTGTACACCCGGTTGCAAAGCGCAATCAAGATGGAGCAGATTGCTGAACCTTATATCCGCCGCAGGGCCATCCGCCACCTGGAAAAAGGCAGGGTGGTAATATTTGGAGCCGGCACCGGTAATCCTTATTTTACTACGGATACGGCCGGTTCTTTGCGGGCAATTGAAATCAATGCTGATGTTATTTTAAAAGGAACAAGAGTGGACGGCATCTACACGGCTGACCCTGAAAAAGACCCCGCTGCCACCAAATACAATGTCATGACTTTCCAGGAGTGCCTTTCTCAAAACCTACGGGTAATGGACATGACAGCTTTTACCCTTTGTATGGAAAATGATCTCCCCATTATTGTTTTTGATATGAATAAAGACGGCAACCTCCGCCGGGTGGTAACGGGAGAAAAAGTCGGCACCCTCGTTAAGGGGTAATTCCCTGGTAATTTTACCATATAATTCGTTGCAGTAACTACTAACTTGCAAAAGATTCTTTTTCCCAGTCTGTGAAAAACTATTCGCTGCAATCCGATTACTTTTTTATAGTTTCAAAACCTGACATTACTGTTTATGACCGGTCAACTTTCTCTTTCTTTGGTAGAAATCATTGTGCTGATGCTCGGGGCTATTAGTCTCGGTATTACCATTCATTTTTTTATCGTAAGCCGTCGGTCTTTGAATGCATCTGTTAACGAAGCGCCCGGGGGCAGGATGAGCAAAGAATTTTCAGATTGGAAACTGAGATATTTCAATGATATTGAACAACGGGATAAAGAGATCAGCAATTTAAAAATGCAGCTTGCTGAAGCAGAGGAAAACTGCACGATCTATTCTATCGAAGCAGATGAAATGCGTGTGCAGAATAAAAAATTGCTGTCAGAGGTTGAATCGCTCCGACATACAATAACAACCGGTGAAAAGCCGGATTATATTGAACAACTACGTAAGGCTCAAAGCGGCCTGCTTGAACACAATGAAAAAATAAACCAGTTACTTCGAAAAATTGACCTGGTAAAAGAAACAGAAGCAAAGCAGCAGGAATTGCTGAAAACCAATAATAAACTTTACAGGCAGATAGAGGAATTGAAAGCAATGCTTGCACAAAAAGATAAAGAAGTCAGCAGCATTCGTCAGAAAGAACAACTGACAACAGAGATGTCATCCCTCCTTGACAGGGCCCATAATGAATTCAATGCTTTGCAGGATAAGATCCAGAAACTGGAAAGCCAGGTAATAGCCTCCGGGACAACTAACCTTGAATACGATGAGGTCAAAGAGAACTATTTTAAAATTTCCCGTGATTTTGAAGAGCAAAAATTAAAATATAATGTGCTGGTATCTGAGAACCGGCAGCTACAGGCCGACCTTTCAGAAACAGAAGAAAAGCTGGTAGAAGCTAATTTTCAGCGACAGCAGATGCAGAAAAAAGCGACCTACCTGGAAGAGCTCAATAAGGATATGCAGGTAGTATCAGATGCCAAGAAAAAACTGGAGGGTCAGCTTAAACGCATCGGGGAACTTGAAAGCATGCTGAATATCGTGTCAGAAGAAAAGGACGGGTTAGCCAACCGGAAGTGAATCTTAAAACCAGCTAAAATCATCAGAATATTTTACTCAAGTCTCAGCCCGGGGCTGGCTTTTATCATGTCCTGGTGCCGGCCCGGCGATTATCTTTGCTGAATAAACAGATTGAATATGGCAGCAAAAATTGCAGACCTCAGAAAAAGCTATTCCCAAAAAAAATTGTCGGAAACAAAAGCAAATCCGGATCCCCTGAAGCAATTTGCCAAATGGTGGAAACAGGCTCTTAAATCAAAAATGGAAGAAGCGAATGCAATGACATTGGCAACATCATCTTCCGACGGGGTGCCTTCTGCAAGAATTGTTTTACTTAAAGATTTTGGAGAAAAAGGGTTTACTTTTTTTACCAACTATAACAGTTTTAAAGGGCAACAACTGGCGGAAAATCCAAAAGCCTGTCTTGTTTTTTACTGGAAGGAGCTGGAAAGGCAGGTTCGCATTACGGGCCTGGTGGAAAAAATAAGTGATGAGGCCAGCACTGAATATTTTAATTCAAGACCTGCAGACAGCCAACTAGGAGCCATTGTATCCCCGCAGAGCCAGGTAATTGAAAACAGGGAATGGCTGGATGAAAAATTCAAGCAGATAAAAAAAGGAAAGGGAAACAGCAAAATACAACGCCCGTCAAACTGGGGCGGTTATATGGTAAAGCCGGTCATTATCGAGTTCTGGCAGGGACGTCCCGGCCGTTTGCATGACAGGCTCCAGTACACATTACAGGAACGTGGTGAATGGAAAATGGAACGACTGGCCCCTTAGAGCAGCAAGTAAATAAAGTAAGTAAGTAAGAATAATAGAGTACTGAACGTACCTATTTACTTTTTTCCCCGGCAGCCTTCTTCGCAGCGGCTTTTTTAGCCGGACTTTTTGTAACCGGCCTGCTTTTGCCAAACGAACCTTTAAAACGTTTTCCTTTAGCTGTTTTTTTATCTCCTCTGCCCATAAAAATTTAATCCTTGTTTATTGAATGAGTAAAATATATTAATTAAAAAAGCTCCGGTACTGAAATAAGCACAGGAGCTTTTTAATACAGTAAATGCTGCATCCGATAGCTATCGGATTACATTTTGCTGGCAAGTTCTTTACCGGCTTTAAAGCGGGCTACTCTCCTAGCCTTAATGTTAATTTCTGCTCCCGTTTGCGGATTGCGGCCTTTACGGGCTTTTCTTTTAGATACAGTGAAAGTACCAAAGCCAACCAATGTAACTTTGCCACCGCCTTTCAACGTTTTTGTAACTGCTTCAACAAAAGAATCAAGGGCAGCATTTGCCTGGGTTTTTGTGATGCCGACATCATCGGACAGCTTTGCAATCAATTCAGCTTTGTTCATTATAAAACCCCCATTATTAAGTTTATGATTAACCTCTTACTGCTGTGCTTGAAGAAAAGTAGGCCAGATGGGCGGTTGCGGGGTCAAGGTTTTTTTTGAGGATCATTATTAATCATCAGCGGAGTCGTCGTCTTCTGACGGATCTTTCCGCTGAATTGTTGGAGAATCGGGACTAGATGATGGTTTCCCGGGCGCGCTGTCTTGGTCAGGCCCGTGGTCCCCCGGTATGGCGTGACGGCCCTCGGCCCATGCGCCTAAATCAATGAGTTTGCAGCGCTCTGAACAAAAGG
>JBGPKR010000233.1:0-4289 GCA_041486045.1 Chitinophagaceae bacterium
CATGCTGTTATGGCGACAAAAAGCGTCGATAAAGATCAGAACTGGGCTCTTGTTTGGGGCAAGGAAATAGACAAGGATAAAAAGGGAAAAGTAGATTCATTTTATTTACAGGAGACCTGGAGATTTAATAAAGATGGTAAAGCTGATCTGATGTATCAATTCAAAGCGGCGGGTGCTCCTCCTACAAAATAATTTTAACTGACTATCCGCATGTGCAACTTGATCAAGTCTTAGTGTTCTTTGTGCTGTATTTTTCTTTGTGTTCTTCGTGGTGCCTGTATTTTCTACCACAAAGAACACAAAGAATGACACGAAGAACAGTAAGGTTCTTGTATGAGGATCGGCATTAATTTTAAATTAAAAGCCTCCCGATATATCGGAGGGCTTTTTTATTTCTCTAGTTTAATTAAATGCTGGGTACTCTCTATACGTGCCGGGTGCTGAGACCCGGCCGGGAAAAAGTTTATTGTAAGTAACGAAATATAGCCCCGGTGCTGCTGCCTGCCCATCCGTGGTTACTATCTGTAAAATGCAATTCAAAGAAAACTCCTTCACCCAAACGGATTACAATTTGCCAGGTGCTTCCCCCATCGGTAGTTTTAGCTACATAACGACCATCAGTGAGGTAGCCAATATTATCATTAAGAAATTGTACATCATGAAAACCATTTGTTTCCATATTGTGCAGAATGTTCCATGATGCCCCGCCATTGACTGTTTTTGCAGATGTCAGATTTATTGCAAAATATCCTTTATTAATATCTGCAAACTGCATAGATAATATTGAAGCTCCTCCAAGCGGAGATATATTTACTGTCTGCCAGGTAATGCCACCATCAATAGTTTTCTTTAAGCCAAAGTCCCCGGCAACCCAACCCGTCATCACATCAATAAACGATATCGCTTTACCCGACGAACCCAAATCGGTTCCTTTAACCCAGGTAGTACCGCTATCAGTGGTTTTCCAAAAAAATTGGCCGATAGCAAATGCTACATTACTATTCAGGCAATAAATATCAAACAATAACGGGTCTGCCAATGTCAGACTATCAAATGATGCTCCCCCATTTCGTGTAACTAACACCCGGCCATTGTAGCCAACCACTATTGCATGAGAGCTGCTACTCATTCCGATGTTGACTAGATTTGCAAGCGAAGTATATATTTTTTGCCAGCTTGCTCCTCCATTTGATGATTTGTAAACATTGTTGTCGGCATTAACAGCAAAGCCGTCTGTATTATTAATAAAAAACACATCCAGGATCGCAGAGTTGATCCCTGTACTTATTTTCGACCAACCTGTGGTAAGTGTATCAGCCGGAACAGGATTTGGTGGCGGGTTATTATCATTTCCTTTTTTACATGAAAATACAATGGTAGTAAAAATGAAACCAATGAGGATAGAAAAATAAATATTATTCCTTTTCCATTCTGTATTCATACGTACAGTAATTTATATCAGCAAGATATACAAAATAAAAGCAACTGCGGAGTGGGCTTTTTGAATAAGATCCGCAAGGGGAAAAAGCTTCCCCGAGCCGATAGCTATCGGCTCCGCTTGCACACAGGGCCGGCGCTGAGACTCGGGGAGGAAAAAATTTGCCACACTCCGCTCGGAAGAATTACTAACCACTTATAATGTCATTAATGATCTTAATGTGATGATGTGTATGAATGGCAATTATCCTGCGGGCCTGCTTCACCCGTAAATCACCCAAAAGGAAATGGTTAAAGAACTTGTCATAGCTTAATTTTTCAAACAGCTCCGCTTTTTGTTTCGCTTTTTCTATCAACCCAATGATATTAGTCCTGGTTATCTCTCCGCCGGGTTTTACAGCATCAGGCGCTTTGCCTCTGCCCCTCGGAAATTTTCCTAACGTTAAGACGACTGAACGCCTTACATTGAATTTCCATTTATAATCTGCTGGATTTGAATGTTCAACAGCAGTTATCATTCTTATTAATGCAAGCAAACTATGTTCCAGGTGCCAGCCGACAGTTACTTGTGATACGGCTTCCTTCTTTTGCTCAATGAACGGGAGCTTGGTTTCTAACTCGTCTATTAATGCAAGAAGACTTTTCATTTATTGAAATCTTTCTTCAATCCTCTTTTGAATTATTTTAATTTCATTTTTTAATTCAGTGAATTCTTTTGCATAGTCTCTTTGAGAAATCAACGGTTTGCCGGAATATTTATCTGAATTTATCACATCATCAATTTTATGATACTCATCTTTAAAAACATCATAAATAAAATTTTTTATAACATTTGTGCATTGAACTAAAAAAGCAAAATCTATTATTTTTTCCGGGATGTTATATCCGCTTAATCCTCGTAGAAGAAAAACACTCTTGTATCCGGTATTTCGAATCCTAGGTTTATGGGCAAGAACATCGTTCCTAAACGCTTTTATTTCGTCCCATTCATTAATTTTTGTAAATATAGGTTTTAAAACTTCACATAATTGTTCAACTTTAGCCTTTTCGATATCAGTCTCTGCTTTTGATATATTAAAATGATCGTAATACTCCTCTTGTAAAGATTTTGTATAAATGAGTATTTGACAAGAAATGTTCATAAATATCATTCTCCTTACATCTTCATTTCTGTTGTCTTTGAATGAATCAAGAGATAAAAGCTTTTCAAAGCTTAAGAAGCTTTTGTCAATAAGCTCTGTAAAATGAATAATGTGATAAACTGAAATATCGATTTCTGTGAATTTATCCTCCATAGTAATTAGAATAAAAGCCCCCACGTTTTTCGCAGGGGCTTATCAATTTCATTATAATCTTTCTTAATCCAATAAATCTCGGTTCTTTTACTTCACCTCCTCATACAGCACATCCGTCACGGCCTCACCCCTAACCCCTCTCCAAAGGAGAGGGGAATAGAATTCGGTTTATTTATTTCACTTCTTCGTAGGGAACATCCGTTACATTATTACCACCGGCAGTTGTATCTGCAGTTTGTTGTCCTGCTCCATCCCCACCCGGTTGTTGTTGTGCAGTATCCTGTGTTGCCTTATACATATCCTCACTTGCCGCTGTCCATGCCGCATTCAATGCAGCCATTGCTGTATCAATAGCAGCTAAGTCCTGTGCCTTGTGGGCTTCTTTTAACTTTGCAACTGCTTCTTCAATCGCTGTTTTCTTTTCTGCCGGTATCTTTTCACTGTATTCTTTCAATTGCTTCTCTGTCTGGAATACCAGGCTGTCTGCCATATTCAGTTTCTCTACTTTTTCTTTTTCTGCTTTATCAGTCGCTTCATTGGCTTTTGCTTCGGCTTTCATTTTTTCTACTTCTTCTTTGCTTAAGCCAGAGCCTGCTTCAATATGTATCTTCTGTTCCTTGCCGGTGCCTTTGTCTTTCGCTGTTACATGCAGGATACCGTTGGCATCAATATCAAATGTCACTTCGATCTGCGGCAGGCCTCTTGGAGCCGGTGGTATTCCATCAAGATTAAAAATACCGAGGCTCTTGTTGTCCTTCGCCATAGATCTTTCGCCCTGCAAAACATGTATCTGTACACCGGGCTGGTTATCGCTGGCGGTAGAGAACACTTCTGATTTTTTGGTTGGTATCGTTGTGTTACTCGGTATCAATGGTGTCAGCACACCACCCATGGTTTCAATACCAAGGGTAAGCGGTGTTACATCCAGCAATAACACATCTTTCACTTCACCGGTCATTACAGCGCCTTGTATAGCAGCGCCGACAGCCACCACTTCATCGGGGTTCACACCCTTGTGTGGTTTTCTGCCAAAAAATTTCTCTACTATATCCTGTACTTTGGGGATCCTTGTAGAACCACCGACTAATATTACTTCATCAATCTGTGAAGTAGTCAAGCCTGCATCTTTCAATGCGGCTTCACAGGGTTTCAGGCAACGGGCAAATAATTTATCAGCCAGCGCCTCAAATTTTGCACGGGTTAATTTTTTTACCAGGTGCTTGGGCACTCCGTCCACTGCGGTGATATAAGGAAGATTGATCTCTGTTTCTGAAGATGAACTCAATTCCACCTTAGCTTTTTCAGCCGCTTCTTTCAAACGTTGCAGGGCCATCGGGTCTTTTCTCAGATCAATGGCTTCATCTTTTTTGAATTCATCAGCCAGCCAGTCCATCACCACTTTATCAAAATCATCACCACCGAGGTGTGTATCACCGTTGGTTGATTTCACTTCAAACACGCCTTCGCCCAATTCCAGCACGGAAATATCAAACGTGCCGCCACCCAAATCGTAGACGGCAATTTTTTCGCTCTTTTGCTTTTTATCCAAACCGTAGG
>JBGPKR010000234.1:0-4284 GCA_041486045.1 Chitinophagaceae bacterium
GAAAGAAAAACCCTGGCCTATTTATAAAATCAAAGTAGGAACAGCTGATGATATCGCTATTGTAAAATCCTTGCGTGAGAATACTGATGCAACACTAAGGGTAGATGCCAATGCTGCATGGAATGTGGAACAAGCTTTGAAATTAATTCCGCAATTAAAAGAACTGGGAGTGGAATTAGTGGAACAACCATTGGCCAAAGATGATTGGGAAGGAATGAAAATTTTATATAAAGAATCTCCGCTGCCATTGTATGCCGATGAGTCCTGTGTATTTGAAACTGACGTTGAAAAATGCAACAATCATTTTCATGGCATCAATATCAAGCTTACAAAATGCAGTGGAATCACTCCGGCAAGAAGAATGATTGATAAAGCAAAAGAACTTGGATTAAAAATCATGATCGGCTGCATGAATGAATCCACCATTGGCTCCGCAGCCATTGCACATCTGTTGCCATTCATTGATCATGTGGATATGGATGGACCTTTATTGCTTGAAGAAGATATAGCCACGGGCATTGAATATGATTTCGGTAAGATCATTTACTCAGATCGGCCCGGCCTGGGGATTGAATACAAGGGCCTGTTTGAAAAATGAGAATTTCCCGCATTGACAGCCTGAAAACAAAGCAGTAGCTTTGGTTTGATTTGAACAAAGCCTGTGCGATATTATTATGCTTTCTCTGGCTCAACCCTTTAACTGGCTAGGTATTCCCGCCTGTCCTGCAATGGCAAAAACCATTGGGCGGAACCAAAGATGATGGAGGAGAAGATATTCAACTTACATCCGACGGAGGTTTTATTACAGTAGGCACTTGCGCTTCAGGCGACTTTGACGGAAATACGACACCCTTCCACGGGATGAAGGATGCCTTTGTCGTAAAATATGATGCTGCACATGGACTGGAATGGAGAAAAAAATTGGGAGGTTCATGGGATGACTATGGAACCCAGGTAAAGCCACTGGCAGCAGGTGGCTATATTGTTTTGGGATATACAGGGTCACCAAATAATGGTGATGTTTCCGGCGTTCATGGAACACCTATTGTTGCAGTACCAAATGATATCTGGTTATTGAAGTTGGATAATAGCGGTAACCTGCTCTGGCAAAAATGTCTTGGAGGAACGGGTATCGATCTGCCGGGCTCTGTTGAAGTAACAAGTTCAGGTGGGTTTATTGTATCCGGATATACAGCATCAAATGACGGGGATGTAAGCGGGAATCATGGCGGTGGAGATGTGTGGATCGTGGAATTAGATGCAGTCCGAAATATACTCTGGCAAAAATGTTATGGTGGTTCAGCAAAAGAAGGAATAGGTTTTATTAAGCCTGTGCCGGGTGGCGGGTATATTTTCACCGCCTCTGCGAATTCTACAGACGGTGATGTAACAGCAAATAATTTCGCAGATATCTGGCTCGTACGCATTGACCCGGTTGGGAATATAATCTGGCAAAAATGCTATGGAGGTAGTTCCCAGGAAGAACCCTGTAATGTAATTCCTGTAGCTGGTGCATATATTGTTGGCGGAACAACTTACTCCAACGATTGGTCCATAAACAATCATGGCCAAAATGACGCATGGATGCTGAAGACGGATCTGAATGGAGGACTGCTCTGGCAATATACTTACGGGGGAAATGGGACAGATTACTGCAATGAAATTATTCAGGCCGCCGACGGAGGTTTTCTTATGGCTGGTGAAAGTAATTCCAATTTTGGATATTGTTACCCTACTGGCGGTGAGGAAGATTTCTGGATAGTTAAGACCGATAATGCCGGCAACCTGCAATGGCAAAAAACCCAGGGTAGTGCTCTGAGAGATTATGCTACCGGTATTACGGAGGCTCCTGGCGGTTTATTATATCTCACGGGATATGAATTAAATGGCGACCGGGATGTTATCGGTCATCATAATTCCATCTTTCCTGGTAATAATCCCCGCTACGACGAGTGGATAATCATACTCGGCTTCACAGGCACCGATATGAACGCTAAACTAACTATTACCTCATCACTTGCTATTATTTGTGAGGGCAAACCTGTGCAGTTTACAGCGCATCCTGTTAATGGTGGAGCAGACCCGGCTCCGTTTTATTCATGGTATATCAATGGCGTTGAACAACCCTCTGCAAACGTGGATACATTCGGCAGTAACAGCCTGCAGGACGGTGACAGGATCACCTGCAAAATGATCAGCCGTTTACCATGCATTGTCGATCAGGAAGTGCTTTCTAACGAGATCAGCATGCAATGGTATCCAAACGGCAAGCCTTCCGGGTTTCTTCCGCCGCAAATAACAAAATGCGTGAACCTCTATGAAAAAATAACTCCCACAATGCCCTTTGCAACTTATTTATGGAGTAATGGAACAACTGCAGCAACCCTTACAATAGTCAACCCTGGTGATTACTGGCTGGAAGTAACCGATATTACCGGTTGTAAAGGAAGAGAGTATACTACGGTTACTACAAAGAGCTGTATGCATGGGGTATTTGTTCCCACAGCCTTCACGCCGAATAACGACGGGAAAAATGATATTTTCAAACCAATGGTTGACGGAAAATTAGTGCAGTATCGTTTTGCAATTTATGACAGGTGGGGGCAGGTGGTTCTGCAAACAACAGACCCGGAAAAAGGATGGAATGGAAAACGAGGTTGGGTTGACCAGGATACCAATATATATGTCTGGGTCTGCACCTATCAAATGGCCGGCGAAGCCGTAAAAACAGAAAAAGGAACATTTTTACTAATCAGATAATTCTGATATCCCGGGTTAAATAAGGAATAAGAAAGTGATGGTTGTTTCCTTTCTTATTCCTTATTTCTAATTCTCGTTTACCAGATCCTCACTCTCAAACTATCCGCCCGGTACATTTTATCACCGGGTTTGATATTAAATGCTTCATAAAATTCATCCACATCTGCAAAAGGTCCGTTGACACGATACTTGCCAGGTGAGTGGACATCTGTCAGCAAACGGCTTCTCAACTGCTCTTCTCTTGTTTGTCCCAACCAGCCAAGTGCATAACCAAGGAAGAATCGTTGCATAGGAGTGAGGCCATTTATTTTTTCACCTTTTTTATATTGGTCTGTTTTTTTGAATGCATCAATACCTAATACAATGCCTCCAAGGTCTGCAATGTTTTCTCCCTGCGTTGCTTCCCCATTGATATGATAACCTTTCACTGGTTCAAATTCACTGAACTGTTTGATGATGCCCTGGGCCCGTTTGGTGAACTCAGCAGAATCATTATCTGTCCACCATTTTGAAAGATTACCTTTTGCATCGTATTTCCTTCCCTGGTCATCAAAACCATGTGTTATTTCATGCCCGATAGTGGAAGCGGCGCCATAACCATACACCAATGCATCATCCAGTTCCTCATCCTTATATCCCGGAACAATAAACTGTGCAGCCGGCAACGTAATTTCATTATTGGAAGGACTATATTCTGCATTATAGGTTTGCGGTGTCATTCCCCATTCCTCCCTGTCAACCGGTTTACCTAATTTATTATATTCAAAATTGTGCTGCCATATATTGGCATTGATAATATTCTGCACATAACTGCCGGTACCTATTTCCATTGCAGAATAATCTTTCCATTTATCCGGGAAATAAACTTTCTTTTTCATGGAGGCCAGTTTAGCAAAGGCCTTTTGTTTGGTACTGTCACTCATCCATGGCAGTTTGCTGATATGATCTTTCAATGCATCACGGATAGCTTCTGTCATTACTTCATAACGTTTCTTGTCGTTTGCATTGATGTATTCCTTTACATACAACTGTCCCAATATTTCACCCATCAAACCATTTTCCTGGTTAATAACTCTTTTCCATCTTGGCCTTCTTTCTTTAGCGCCACTAAAAAGCCGGCCGAAGTTGAATGCTTCTACACCATATACATCCGGGAGTTCAGGAGAAAAATCACTGATAAGATTAAACTTGAGATAACTCTTCCACACCGGCAGCGGTGTAGTTTTTAAAACATTATCGAGTGCTTTAAAAAATTCAGGCTGGCCAACAATGACCGAGTCAATACTTTTCACATTTGAAATGCTGAGAAAAGAAGGCCAGTCAATAGAGCCGGATAACTTAGGCAGGTCAGTAATGGCCATCTTATTATAATTCTTATAATCATCCCTCAGGTCTTCCAGCTTGCGGGATGACTGTGCCAGCTTTGTTTCCAGCCCCAGAATATTTTTAGCATCAGCCATAGCGGTTGCGCTATCCTCACCCGACATGGTCAATGTCTGTGTAATATATTTTACATATTGGTTA
>JBGPKR010000235.1:0-4278 GCA_041486045.1 Chitinophagaceae bacterium
AACGTATTAAAGTTACTGGTTGTATAGAGAAGCGATCAGGTTCTTTAAATTCCTATGATCTTAATGGATTAAGTATTGAATTATTGGATATAGTTATTGAATCTTAATTGTGTCGATCATAATGATGATTACAAGTTTTGCATTCATGTGAGCCATTATGCTTGCTTATGTAACCCTTGCAATCACATGCGCGACAACTTCCATACCCCGCCATTGGGCTCTCTTGTATGGTTTTCTGTAGGTTTGATTTGCCTTTGGAAATAAATCTTCCCTGAAAAGCAGATCGTTCAATTGTGTTGTTTCCAACTTCAATTAATTCAGGTTCTGCAATTGTATTAAAATTGTTTTTCATTTTTTTTCTTTTTCTTACACGTATGGCTTTTGGGGATCGCCCAGTTTTATGTAGTGGATGCTGAACTTTGCTTATTATCACAAGTTAAATTATTTTTTAAATAATTAAAAATATTTTTTATGCCCTCTATTCTTCCCAAGCAGATTGATATTAGTGGTGAAGCCTTCCCTGATAATGAAGCCTTACTCTTTTTAGGACGGTTTAGGATTAGGCATTAAGGCATCAGTAATCAAAAACTCCCGATGTTGCGTAAATCGTTAACAAAAAAGTTCGAACTCAGGCTATTTGAGACTACTTTTCCAAAATCGAACCTCTATGTTTTAATGTTCCGAAGATATTACTATGAAAAAAAGATTTTCAGCGAGTTGCCATTGAAGAGTAGAAAATGTAAGTAGATATTGCAATTTTAATGTTTCCGAAAGTACACCAGATTGTAATAGCAAGATTTGCCTCCCGATTCCAACGCCTACCCTTCTTAATGTTTTGAAGAGTCATTCTGAAATTCGGATTTTCGGCTTGCTCCCATTCAATTGCCCCTATCTCCTTTTGGAGACAGGGGCAATTGAATGTTTTAAATGTTTAGAATCCAATCTCAATTGCTTCCCATCCTGAATTAAAATGACCGCCATTGTAAGCATTATTAATAATGGTTCTGTCGTTAATTTCAACATAGATCAGATAACAGCAGGGAACAATGTTTGGGTCATTCCATGGATCCCATAAAAACTGGGTGGGCAATATGTATCCCTGGTCTGCAATATTGCCATTGTATGTTTTGGATAACGGTACCATGGTGGTGGATACAACAGGCACGGAAAGGCCAGAATTGCCACGGGCCGTAACCGAAACGGAATTCAGGTTGGGATCAAATGCGTGAATAGTAATAAGAATAAGTCCGTCACCCTTGCGCACTTTACCACACTTCAACGGTACAAGAGTGCCGTCAGATTTTTGTAGCTGCAGCGATATTGTAGGACGTGGAAGTGGGAAGGGGCCGGTGTTATCCAACCGCACCACTTGGGGGCTGCTGATCCTTGTGTTAATACCGTCCCTTACACTAAGTCTCAGGTAAAAAACTCCGTCCGGAGCTGATGTAGGCCACATCATTAATCGTTTATCACCTGTAGTAAGCCTGCCACCTTCTGAATCGCAGATCTGATTTATTTTAAACCATCCGGGGTCAACACCAACGGATTGGCTACGAGAACGGAAATGCTGATTTAATATCCATCCCACGCCTGGAAATGGAGGATCTGGCGGAACTGGTGGAGGTGGTTGAATAGGAAAGTAATCGGATCCAAATTGAGGCCCTACCAAAATAGGAGTATAGGGACCAGCAAAATTAGAGGAGATTTCTACCAAATACTCCGTTGCTGTTGGCATATTAAATATGCCTTTGAGCTCGACAAGACCTCCAAATGGATGATCACCAATCCCGTTTGCCGGAACAGGGCTACCAACAAAACCTATTGGATCGCTCGGCCCATTTGCATAACCCAGAGAATTAATCTGCGAAACAAGTATGCTACCAACATGTGTAATAAGGGGATTTGGCGGACAGAGTTCAAAACACTTCCTTTTGCACCGCCATGCACACAATAAAATACAGAGCTGGTGACAAAATATCTCCAGTTTATTTTTCTTTAAAAACTCATTCCATCCCTCCACATTTTCTGTTTCGTTTATTTCAAGCAGTTGCTTAACAATTTCCCCGTCTTTTAACAAGGGCGTAATTGCATTGGTGAAAGCAAGGATTTCTTTTACATCGACTTCTTCCCTGTTAGGTTTAGGGCAAAATTTAAAGCAACGACCTCCGCAATGTTTTCTGCAAAAGAACCTGCAGATGATATGGCAATGTTCTGCAATACCCGCCTTGCTAAGAGCGGCTTCAAACTTTGCTGCATCCTTCTCTGCAAATGCTTTATGTGCATTATTAAAGGCTTCAGAATTCTTTGCAAGGTTTTCAAGGGCTTCAGACATCTGTTGAATTCCCTGAATAATTTCATGCTCGTTTTCCATTTTATTCAATTTTATTTTGCCTACTCTTTGATCGGATTTTCAGCTTTTTCCGGTTTTCTGTATACAGTATTATACTATCAATGTCTCCATGGCCGGGGTTCGAAAACTAAAAGAAGAAGTGTTAACGTAGTTGATATTAAAGGTGGGTCACTTATTTGATTTTCACATTGTGGTTTCTACTGAATTTTATCCAGTAGTAGTACGCATATTTTTTATAAATTCTGTTACATTAAATTCTAATAAATATATCATCTCCTTGAACCATTATTCATTGAGTTTCGTGTATCTGTGTATATTATTACTTATAATGAAACGCAGATATAGTCATATATTAATCAGAGTGGAAAGAAGATAGAAGAAACCGTGACCATAGTAAGATTATATCCGGAGTGATGCTATATCTCGTAAAGGTTATGCTTGATAGCATAGATCACCACCCCGATAGAATTCTTCGCACCAGTTTTCTCATGAATCTTCTCCCGGTGGCTCTCTACTGTGCGTATACTCAGCCCAAGCTTTGTGGCAATTTCTTTATTGGTGTACTGTTCACAGATAAGTTTGATGATATCCGTTTCACGAACGGTAAATTTTTTAACCGGATGGTTACGGTATGGGTTGAATTTGCTCTCTGCTATCATCTTCGCCAATTTCATCGAAGTAGCAGTACAATAATAAGTGCTCCCCTCGAACACTGCCTTTGTCGCCTGCATCAGTTCGTTCTTGTTAGTATTCTTCAAGAGGTAACCCCTGGCTCCCGCTTCCAGCATATCCACGATCAGGTTATCGTCATTGAACATGGTAAGTGCAATCACTTTAATATTCGGAAATTTCTTTTTGATACTCTTGCATGTTTCAATACCATCCATCACTGGCATTTTTATATCAATGATCACAACCTCAGGCTGTTGCTTAGCCGCTACCTCCAACAGTTCTTTTCCATTTTCAGCCTCCCCGACCAATTCGATTTCCTGTTGGTTTTTTAGCAGTAATTTAAATCCCTCCCGAAAGATCTCATGATCATCCGCAATAGCTATCTTGATAGGTGAATACATATTTTTATTTCATTTAATGGGAATTTCAAATAAAAAAGCAGACCCCTTGCCGGGTTTCGATTCCACCACCAGACTGCCGCCCATAATCTCAGTCCTGTTTTTCAAACTACTAAGGCCTATCCCTTCACTTTCTTTCGAAAGTTTTGGATAATCAAATCCGGTTCCATTATCCCGGCACAATATTGTAAGATACCCGTCTTTTCTTTCCAGTCGGATATCCATATTATCCGCTTTGGCGTGTTTTACGCAATTATGTATTATTTCCTGTATTGTCCGGTACACATGGATTGCTTTATATTCAGCCAAGTCCAGTTTATTCGGATATTCTAAATGAATTTTCAGCTTACCTGCGCTTTCGACTTTACCGATATACTCTTCCAAAGCAACAACCAACCCTTTCCGGTGAAGTGCACTGGGCATAAGGTTGTTAGCTATCTCCCTCATTCTTTCTATCATCTCGTCAAGTTGTTCGCTTGCTTTGCCTAATTCTTTTCGTTCCACCTGCTCTGACTGCACAGCGTAATCCACCTGAAATTTAATTACCGATAGCACCGGCCCAAGTTCATCATGCAAATCAGCGGCTATTCGGCTACGCTCCTTCTCCATTACAGATATTTCTGCCAGAATATTAGCTTTCTGTAATGCAAGATTTCGTTTCTGTTGACGGATTATCGAAATAGCAAAGAAGCTTATGATAATCCCCAGTACTATGACCGTAATGATTATAGCAATGTATATTCCTGCTTCCTTGGGATCCATAATACTGCTAATGCGTATATAAGGTTTACAATCAAATTTATGTATGTCATTATCCGATAGACATCTGCCCTGAAATCTTTACTTGCATTAAGTCCA
>JBGPKR010000236.1:0-4220 GCA_041486045.1 Chitinophagaceae bacterium
ATGAAACTTCAGGTATTTTTTCTGCAGCCTTGACTTTTTTGGTTCTTTTTGCGTCAAGGCAAAAAGAACAATAATAAGCATAAGCCCTTTATTGGGTTTGTGGTTTGTAGTTTATAGTTGGCGTAAAAAGTTCGAGACCTTCCGGGTTTTCGGTAGGTTTTTTATTGAAATGTTTGTTCTTTCTTTTGTTTCTTTTCTTTGTTTCAAGACAAAGAAAAGAAAGTAAACAGCAAAGCAAAAAGAACATTAAGCTGCAGAGGCAAAAGAAAGGAGAGAATACCAAAAGAAGGAAAACAACAGATAATAAGCATAAACCCTTCCGGGGATGGGTATTTAGTAAAAAGCCGCTGTACATTTTCCCTTTAATGATGAAAGATTACCGGATCGCTTTTAGCTTACCGGTTATTATACCGGGGGGCATGATTTTTGGAATTTTATTCCTGTTAAATACCCCCTATGAAAAGCAAAACTATATCACTGCTCATTTTGCTTTTGCTGAGTTTCGCCCTTCTTGCTATTCCCCCGGTGACGATAACAAAGTTTATTAAGATCGACCAGTTTGGTTATCTCACGAATAGTAAAAAAATAGCAGTGATCGTTGACCCGCAAACGGGTTATAATGCGGCTGAATCTTTTTCACCGGGAACAGGAACCAATCAATACCAGGTGCGGCAATGGTCCGATGACCTCATCGTTTATTCGGGCACACTGGTAGCCTGGAAAGCAGGTATCACACATACACAGAGCGGAGATAAAGGATGGTGGTTCGATTTCAGTTCAGTGACAGCACCGGGATCATATTATATATATGATGTCTTGCGCAATGTAGGTTCCTGTCGTTTTGAAATAAACAACAGCGTTTATAGTGAAGTATTGAAGCAGGCAGTAAGAATGTTTTTTTACCAGCGTATCAATTTTGCAAAACAAACACCTTATGTTGATGCAAAATGGGCCGATGCAGCTTGTTTCGGCGGAGCCAACCAGGATTATGCTGCAAGATCAAGATGGGATAAGACCAATGCCGCTACCGCAAGAGATGTTCATGGCGGATGGATGGATGCAGGTGATTATAATAAGTATGTAACTTTTGCTTTGGGGCCATTATGCAATATGCTTGAGGCTTACAGGATGCACAGTCTTTACTTTGCTGATAATTATAATATACCCGAATCAGGCAACGGCATACCTGATATACTGGATGAAGTAAAATGGGAACTGGACTGGCTGATGCTCATGCAGGATGCTTCCGGAACCAATGGTTTATTCCTGAAAGTGGGTACGGATAATTTTAACAGCGCTTCGCCACCCAGCACCGATAATAATCCCCGCTATTATGTTCCTGAATGTACTTCATCAACATTGACCGGCGCTGCTGTTTTTGCATTGGCAGGCACCGTTTATAAATTGTTGGGAATTCCGGCAATGACCACTTATGGTAATGGCCTTGTAACAAGAGCTGTGAATGCATGGGCAAGAGCTAAAGTAACGACCAGCAATTTTAATATTTTCCAAACCACCTGCGATGACCAGAATATAAAATCAGGTGATGCCGATCAAAGTGTTGCTGTGCAAAAGGATATGGTGGCCACAGCTGCTGCTTATTTATTTGAAGCAACCGGCAGCAGCGAATACAGGAATTGTTTTGATACCATGTACTTAAAAGCACAGCCCTGTAGTTTATCCTGGTGGGGGCCTTATTATTCTGCGGTGCAAAAAGCTTTGTTGCGATATACTGTTTTGCCCGGCGCCACTGCGGCTGTAGTAAACAATATCCGCTCCAGAAAAGCAGGTCAGAATGGAGTGCTGAGCATCAATGATTATAATAACCAGACAGATCTTTACCGTTCCTATATGCCTGATGCGCAATATCACTGGGGTAGTCATGAAGTAAAATCGAATGCGGGGCTTAACAATCTTGACTTCGTTACTTTTTCTATCAATCCTGCCCTGTCTTCGCTATACGTAGAAGTGGCAGAAAATTATCTCCACTGGTTCCATGGAGTGAACCCGATGGGTAAAGTGATGCTCAGCAATATGTATGCTTATGGCGGAGACAGTTGTGTGAATGAGTTTTATCACAGCTGGTTTGGTAACGGAACTGTTTGGGATAATGTATTCACATCGCTCTATGGTCCACCACCGGGCTATATTACCGGCGGACCGAACAAAGATTTTTCTATTACTACAATATCTCCCCCTGCAGGCCAGCCTCCGCAAAAATCTTATAAAGAATGGAACACCGGCTGGAATGGTATTGCCAATGAAAATTCCTGGGAGATCACTGAACCCGCTATTTATTACCAGGGGGCTTATATCAGTTTACTGGTAAGAGTGATCGCTAATAATTTGTCAGGTTTTGCATTACCACTGCATAGGATCGATGTTTCAGCGACCAGGAACAGCCATGGGGCAACCATCAACTGGAATACAGAACAAAATGATGAAAGTAATGAGTTTGAACTGCAACGATCAACAGATGGCAATCATTTTATAACGATCCGGTTGGTATTAGCTGAACCCGGTAAAAATATTTATTCGGAAGAGGATCATTCTTCCGAAGCACAAAGTGCAACTGTTTATTATCGCATCAAAGAAATTGACCGGGCAAACCGGGAGTTCTATTCTTCAATCGCCAGGCTTTCTTCAACATGGAATGATCTTGTTTTGCTGTACCCGAATCCTGCAAAAAATGATATTATTATCAGTGGCTATTCAGTGAACGGTGATTTAACTGTTCAGATCTTTGATGGAGCAGGAAGACTTGCTTTGAAAGAAAGCTGGCAATTGCGGGAAGGCAATTATTCAAAAACGATGAGGATTGAAGATCTTGGAGCAGGTATTTATTGGCTGCAGGTAAACAGCACACAAGGAAATAAATGGATGAAAATTGTAAAAGAATAATATAAAAGCGAATTCAGGTTCAAAAAGCTTTTTCCTTGTCATACGATGATATGATGGAAGTCACACGATACTATAAGTACTTACATTAGGTTGCATTACCGTTCATGATGATCGCAACCGAACCTGATAGTCACAATATCCATTGAAAGCTCTCCTTAAGTATTAAAGCCTTTTGAATTTTTTCGAAGGGCTTTTCTATTTGAGATCTCAGAGCCACCTTCTTGTCCGCTTTTTATAATTCTTATATTCCTCTCCGAATTTTTCTTCCAGGTGCGGCTCTTCTATAAATATAACCACCAAAGTAAAAATGATAAAAAGAGAAAGCGCATACCAAAGCAGGATCGAATATTGAAAAAAGATCTCCTGGCCAGCCACAGTTGTTATCACACCCAGGTACATCGGGTTACGGGAATATTTATAAAGACCGGATGAGACCATCTTCACCGGTTCTTCACCGATGATGAAGCCGATCACTTTGGTGAACCAGATGGCTGGGGTGCCTTTACCACGCAGTAAGAAAGAGATGAGTGTGAGCAGGTAGATCAACATACCAAAACCCATTACAATAAGTCCTGCCCGGTGAAAGATGCCCATATTCATATCGGGCAGGCGGTTCCGCATCAACAAATACGGAACATAACCGGCCACCGTGCCGGGAACCAATATGGTAAAAAAGATAGCCCTGATCCAGAGAAGCATTTGTTTTCTGTTAACTGTTAAGTTACAAAATATAGAAAAGAACGGGCCTCTTCAGATCTGAAGAGGCCCGTTCTTTATCAATGATCTGTTCGATTAATTAACCGTGAAAAAAAATACACAGAGTTGACATTTTTTATCGCCGCAGACAGGTGTTATTTCAAGTTTGTAATTACCTGCGATGGTAAAAGTATAGGTCCATGGGAAAGTGAATACCGGGTAGTTTTGTACCAAAGCGCCGGTCACATTATTTTTCAATACCGCTGAATATTTAGCTGTACAATTTCCCCTGCAGACATAAATACCAACTAATTTAAATAGGATTCCTTTGTGCACTCCAAACTGGTGGCCGCAATTTACAGTCATGGGCGGGGTTGTTCCAATTGTTGCAGTGAATGGTTGCCATCCGGTTGGATTACAATCGCAGACGGGAGGGGTGCAGGTAACGGTAAAATAGAATACACAGGGAGTACAGCGGGTAGTGCCGCAGATCGGCGTTATTTCGAGTTTGTAGTTACCTGCAGCTGCAAATGAATAGGTCCATGGGAATGTGAATACCGGGTAGTTTTGTATCACAACCCCCGTCACATTGTTTTTCAACACTGCGCTGTATGTGGCTGTAC
>JBGPKR010000237.1:0-4200 GCA_041486045.1 Chitinophagaceae bacterium
GACCCACCAGGATTGAAAGTAGATATCGTTTTTAGGCGTATTGTCTAACCCCCAAAGAGGTAAGAGAAAAAATTCAACAATAAAATCAATAAAGGCAAGGACAACAAAACCAATACCCCAAATTATAAGTCTCTTCCTATTCAACTTGATTATAATTTTCAATTTGATTTCATTTCCAACAAAGTTATAAAACATTTTGTTGGATGGCTGCAACTTTCCGCAGTAAGGGGAGCTGAAAGCCACAAATTTTTTGCGGCTTTTTATTTTATTATTACCCGTAATAACAGCTTCAATTGCTATTTTTACGTTCCCATGTCTTTATTCATCTCTTCTCTCAATTCCGGCAGCAATGCCAACTGCTATTATGTGGGCAACAGCCAGGAAGCTGTGCTGGTTGATGCAGGGCTCAGTTGCCGGGAAACTGAAAAAAGAATAAAGCAACTGGGACTATCGATGGATGCGGTGAAAGCTCTTTTTATATCACATGAACATACCGATCATATTACCGGCATGCCGGGTATTTCCAAAAAATACCGGTTGCCGGTTTATATCACGGGGGCGACATTGAACAACATTAATATGCCGGTTGAACCACAGCTTATTCATTCCTTTAAACATGCAAAGCCTGTTACCATCGGTAGTTTATCGGTTACACCCTTCCGCAAAAATCATGATGCTGCGGATCCGCATAGTTTTATGATCTCAGGACACGGCGTTAACATTGGCGTCATCACCGATATTGGCTATGCCTGCAAACAAGTGATCAAATATTTCCGTCAATGCCAGGCGATCTTTCTTGAAGCCAACTATTGTGATGACATGCTGGAAAAAGGCAGCTATCCTCACTATTTAAAAAAACGCATCCGCAGTGATGAGGGGCATTTGTCGAATGACCAGGCATTGGAATTATTCCTGCAATATAAATCTGCTGATCTGCGCCTGCTTATCTTATCGCATTTATCCAAAAACAATAATAAACCGGAATTGGTGGAAACAATATTTAAACGAAAGGCCGGTAAAACAAAGATCGTAGTGGCATCGAGGTATAAGGCATCGCCGGTATTTTGTATCGATAATAATATGATCAGAACTGTTCAGAAAAAGAAAGGGCGAATACCAAAGAATGAGAGCCAGCTATCGTTGTTTTGACGGATTGATAATTTTGAAATAATAACATTCATCTGCTGTACTTTTCATTATGCAAACAAACTCATTCCTGCTTTACGGCGCTAATGGATATACCGGCGAACTGATTGCCCGTTATGCCCATCAATATAATTTACAACCTATTCTTGCAGGAAGGCGAAAAGAAGTGATTGAACCGCTGGCCATCAGGCTTCAGCTTCCTTACAGGATCTTTGATGTAAATGATAAAGCGGCCTTGCTGGCTGCATTAAAAGAAGTAAAAGTCGTGGTAAATGCTGCGGGTCCTTTTCAATTTACGGCAAAGCAGATGACAGAAGCCTGTTTACAAACAGGCACACATTACCTTGATATCAATGGAGACATTGCCGTCTTTGAAATGCTGAAACGATTTGATGATGCCGCCAAAAAGGCCGGTATCATGTTGTTACCGGGTGCAGGGTTTGATGTGGTGCCAACCGATTGTCTTGCTTTGCAGTTAAAGAAATTATTGCCGGATGCTGTTTCCCTGCAATTGGCTTTTGCCACATTGGGCGGCGGACTGTCGCATGGTACAGCCAGCACCATGGTTACTAAATTGGGACAGGGTGGCGCCATTAGAAAAGATGGAAAAATTATCCGCAGGCCGCTTGGGCAAAAAGGAATGCGGGTTGACTTTGGCCTTAAGAAACTATTTGTAATGAGTATTCCATGGGGCGATATCTCCACAGCATATTCTTCCACCAGCATTCCCAATATAGAAAGTTATACAGGGATTTCTAAAAAAGTATATTACTTTTTAAAACTACAGTTCTTATTTAACTGGCTGCTTCGAACAGATCTTTTACGCAATTACCTTAAAAAGAAAATTAACCGGCGACCGGCAGGTCCATCTGATGAACAACGAAACAAGGCCATCAGCCTGGTATGGGGAAGGGCCACTGATGCTGCCGGCAAAATGGCTACGGTCCGCCTGAGTGGTCCTGAAGGATATACTTTAACCACAGTTGGCACATTGATCATTGTACAAAAAGTTTTGTCTGGAAATTTTTTGCCGGGTTATCAAACTCCATCCGGCGCATACGGAGAAAACCTGGTGATGGAAATTCCCGGGGTGAAAAGGGAGATCATTCCTTAAGTACTTTCAGGTCCGGGATTGACAATTCTTTCAAGTCACCCCCTGATGCGGGGAAAACATACACCGGAGTTGCGGACACGGTTATCTTTTTTCAATCAATTTCATAAAAACAGCTGATAGCCGTCAGCGGAATCCGCTTTCATCTGAAAGTAAATTACAGGGCAAAAAAAACTACATAAGTATTTCCAATTTTATGAAACATGAAAGTTTTTTAACCCTTTAAAAAAATCATATGAATAAGAAAAAAATAAAACTGACATCTGCATCGGGCATTCCTTATGCAGAGCATGAAAATTCAATGACAGCCGGAAGCCGGGGTCCTGTGTTATTACAGGACTATATCCTTCATGAAAAAATGACCCATTTTAACCGGGAACGGATCCCGGAAAGAGTGGTTCATGCAAAAGGTACAGGTGTATTCGGAAAATTTACTGTTACACACGACATCACTGAATTCAGCAGGGCAAAACTTTTTGACCGGATCGGAAAAGAAACAAAACTCTTTGTACGGTTTTCTACGGTAGGTGGTGAAAAAGGTTCCGCAGACAGTGAAAGAGATCCCCGTGGTTTTGCTGTGAAGTTTTATACCGAGGATGGCAACTGGGATCTAACCGGTAATAATACCCCGGTGTTTTTCATTAAAGATCCCAAAAAGTTCAGCGATTTTATTCACACGCAGAAAAGAGATCCCAAAACAAATTGCAAAAGTCCGGCCATGATGTGGGATTTCTGGTCATTGAATCCTGAAAGCCTGCACCAGGTATTGATTTTAATGAGTGACAGGGGCACCCCGTTCAGCTATCGGAATATGCATGGTTTTGGCAGCCACACTTATTCCTTCATTAATGTAAAAAATCAAAAATTCTGGGTGAAATTTCATTTTATCAGCAAACAGGGCATCAGGAATTTCAACAATGAAGAAGCCGCTGACATGAAAGGAAAGGATCCTGATCATGCACAAAGGGACATGGTGGATGCCATCAGCAAAGGAAATTTTCCCAAATGGACATTGAAAGTACAGATCATGCCCGAAAAACAAGCCAAAACCTATCGCTGGAATCCTTTTGACCTGACCAAGGTTTGGCCGCATAAAGATTACCCGCTGATTGAGGTTGGTGAAATGGAATTAAATAAAATTCCGGAAAACTATTTCCGGGATGTGGAACAGGCCGCCTTTGCTCCTGCCAATGTGGTAGATGGCATTGGCTATTCACCCGATAAAATGCTGCAGGGAAGGATCCTTTCTTATCCGGATGCTCAACGCTACCGTCTTGGTGTAAACTTTGAGCAGATACCTGTAAACAAATGCCCCTTTGCGGTGAACAACTATCACCGGGATGGAATGATGCGCATTGATGAAAATGGTGGAAGCGCTGCCAATTATTATCCCAATAGCTTCGATGAAATTTTTGTGGATGAGAATTACAAACAACCACCCCTGCAATTGGACAGCATCGTTGCCGATTGGTATGACCGCAATGCTGAAGGCGAAAATGATCATTATACCCAGCCCGGCATTCTCTTCCGCAAAGTGATGAATGAACAGGCTAAGAAAAATACCATTCATAATATCATTGAAGCGATGAAGGGTATCAGCGGGCCAAAACGTAAAGAGATCATTAACCGGCAATTGTGCCATTGGTTCAGGGCAGATGAACAATTAGGCACCGAAGTAGCAAAAGGATTAGGTATAGATCCGTACGAGGTGATGGCAGAATTAAAACATCATCCTGAAATGGCTTAACAGTGGCGTTTTGTGAACAGAAAAAGGGGAACATTGTGATCAGTGTTCCCTTTTAATATTTATTACAGGTTGAATTAACGAATAAATACTTTCAGTTTACGGTTTTTGTATATGCTTCTGGCGGTCTTTTATATTGAACCATATACTTAATACAAAGCATAGCAGGAAAACGATCAGGGTGGTAGTATCCACCAAC
>JBGPKR010000238.1:0-4167 GCA_041486045.1 Chitinophagaceae bacterium
AAACAACTAAAAAATTTAAATCATTAAAATAAACAACAGAACTCTAAAATCCGCCAATAGAAATGGTAATGTCAAGCTTATTTTGTTGGCAAAGAACCAAAGTGATTATACAAAGAAAAAAAGTTCAAAGTAAAATAGATCTTAATTGTATTTTCGTTGCTTTTGTCAAACCTGACTTTATGAATGAGGGGTCGAATTATTATTACCACCAACATGTAAATGTACGAAAGTCCTCAAGCCCCAAAACTTGCGGATTTTTTCTTTGCCTGCCTGCCGGTAGGCAGGTTTCCTGAAAATCAGAAATTTAAAAATATTATTGGGGTGCATCGGAGTTTCGTTAATATACGGCTTGTTTCTATCAAGATATCTTATTTCACCAATACCAGATAGCCCCACCCATCCAGTTTAATCTCATCATCTCCCTTCAATATATATTGAGTGCCGGTAAACCAATCAGTATAAGTACCTGCATGATGTTTTGAATTCAGTTTCACCGTTACCGGTTTATCACTGAAATTGATAATGGGAATTACTTTATCGCCATTCTTTTCCCGGGAAAACGAAACAACCTCGTTCATTTTATCACTATAGATACGAACCATTGCTCCTCCCCATCCTCCATTCCATAGAGCCTGGTTCTTGTGTTTCAGTTCAAATAATTTTTTATACAGGTCATAGAAAGGGTGGGGCTTCCATACAATGGAGTCTTTGTCAAAAAACTTTAATGATCTGTCAAGCCCGGCTTCCTGCCCGCTATAGACCAACGGCATGCCGTTCACAACGCTGCAAAAGACCATGCAGGTTTTTAAACCATCCCCAAAATTGGAGAACTGGTTTCCTTCCCAGGAATTTTTGTCATGGTTATCGGTAAAGGTCATCCGGTAGGCATCGGGAGGTACGGAGTTAACATCATGTGCCATATAATCTATCAATGCACCGGCTCCCTTTTTATGGATAGTGGCTTCTTTCATTTTTTCCCAGAGACTCCAGGAATAGGTCATGTCGAATGCTTTTTTGTACAGGTCCCTCGATTCCCATTCCGCCAGCATGAACACCGGTTTGATCTCATCCAGTTCTCTTCTCGCATTATCCCAGAAATCAACGGGGATGAAACCGGCCACATCACAACGGTAGCCATCAATATCTGCTTCCTTCACCCAATACTTTAAGGCATCTGTCATATACTTCCGCATGCCGGGAATATTGTAATCAAAATCAATCACATCATCCCAGTCATACCAGGGTGTGGGTTGAAAATTTCCTTCAATGGTTTTGGTGTACCAGTCAGGATGTTCGGTGGCCAGCTTATTATCCCAGGCAGAATGATTGGCCACCCAATCGAGGATGACATGCATGCCCATGCCGTGTATCTTTTTTACCAATGCTTTGAGATCGTCAAGATTGCCATACTCGGGATTTACGCCGTAATAATCTTTTACGGAATATTCACTGCCCAGTGTTCCTTTCCTGTTCTTTTCACCGATCGGATGAATTGGCATCAGCCAGATAATATCAATGCCCAAATCTTTCAGTCTTTGCAAATGTGGTTCAAAGGCTTTGAAAGTTCCTTCCGGGGTAAACTGCCTGATGTTCACTTCGTAGATAGTTGCATTCTTGCTCCATTCAGGATGTTTTAGTTCCACATATGGTTTGGGTGTGTAAGGACTCTTGTTGCCTGTGCTGTTGTTTTCTTTTCCTTTGTTGTTACAGTTGGTGAAAAGAAACAGGGTTGTTGCGACAACTATCGGGAGATAATATTTTTTCATCAGGAAATATTTATAAAATGATTGTTGTTAGAATTGAAAAATGATAAAAGGTTTTTTTATATCCGAAAACCAAATTAATAAATCTAAGCCTGACAACCCGGTTTATCACATAAAAAATTGCAAGCGGGTTTCGGGTTTTTGTTTTGGAACAAAGACCTGCCCCGGTTATATTTGCAATCCCAAACAAAGGGGGTTTAGCTCAGCTGGCTAGAGCGTTTGCATGGCATGCAAAAGGTCACCGGTTCGACTCCGGTAACCTCCACTTTGCAAATCAATTCTTTTCAATGCTTATTGATCATGATTGATTGCTGTTAATAGGCATGGATAGTTATCAATGCTATTGATAATTATGAAAATCTCATTAAGATAAATACCGCCGGTGATTGCTATTATTTTAACTACAAATTTCGGCGGCAACCTCCCATTTTTTTCCCCGTTTGGGAATCAATAATAAGATATCTTTCTGCCAATCATACTTTCATTTCCCTTTGCCAGCTGAGGCCTAAGAGGGAGCGGTAATGGTTTGCTATATAGTAAACTTACTGATATTAAGAATGCTTCAATTTTTCCCCAAAAAAGATCCCAATACCGGGCACTTCCATATCAGGTTCTACAACCAGGCCAACGAGGATGTGGTTGTAAGGGCATTTGATATGAAGGGAGCGCAGGTGTATCTGCAGAAAGTGCTGACCACATTACCATACAGCGATATTGAAGTGGAACTGATGAGTGACCGCATCACGGCCGCCGAAACCTATATTGTGGAAGTGAGGGGAACTGGCGGCAGACTGATAGGATCGAAGAGGATCATTGTTTATAAATAACCGATCAGCCGTTTTTTGTTTGATAGATATACAAACAGCTAATTAGTAGATTTTCAATTACCAAATGAATTTTATTAACAGATGCGGATGATCTGAAAATTACCAGTAGTATTAAACTCATCTGTAAACAAAAAATTTGAAATTATCCTTTTAAGAACTAAATTTAGTTATCCGTTTTTCAATTCCCTTATAATTAGCTCATTTATATCCAGACTTGCTTATTTGTAAAATCTAGAACCTTAAACCTAAAACCTGTTTTATGAGATTAAAGAGTTACATTCTTATTCCTGTTACAGTGATCCTGGTTTTATCTTCAGTCAACCAGGCTGCAGCACAGGTAATTCAACCCAATGCATTGAGACAAATTCAGTCATTGATTGATGAGAAAGAATCACGCACCCCTGCTCAGAAAAAAATGGATTCACAACTATGGTATGCCATTAAGGAGGACCGTGGTGAACCAATAACCAGTGACGTGGCAACGCTCGAAGTAAATGTGCGTAAAGATAATAGTGGTCGTGTGCCTGTTGATATCAGGGGCAATGTCACCAATGCTTTGATTAAAGCAATTAATGATGGGGGAGGAGAGATTATTTTCAAATCGGAAAATTCAAATACCATCACTGCCCGCATCCCTTTACCGGCTTTGGAGCAAATTGCGGCCCTCGATGATGTGCGATTCATTTATCCTGCCGACCGTGCATTTGTACATAAAGATGCTGAAGCTTCCGGATTTACTAATCCGGAAAATAAGTTTTTTGACAACTTTCTTAGAGTGAACAGCAAATCAAAACTTGATGCTTTGTCAATTTATAGCCGGAAAACAATTTTAAATACTAATAAGTCAAAACTTGATAAAGGGAATGAAGCAACAGTTCCATTTAAATTTGATTTTTCCCCGACCAAAAGTTCCCATGTTGACTTTGCGGCACGTGCTGCGAGGGTTCGCAAACAGTTATCGAATGCATTATCAGATAAAAAATTCAGGACTGGTTTGCCAACAGGGCCAATCAATTCGCAGGGAGATGTTACTCACCGTGCGGATGCAGGACGGGCTTTCTTTGGTGTAAATGGTTCCGGGGTTAAGATCGGCGTTCTCTCCGATGGCGTCAATTCTCTTGCTGCCCAACAGGTCGCAGGGGAATTACCGGCGGTCACCGTATTACCGGGACAGGCCGGTTCAGGGGACGAAGGAACTGCTATGCTGGAGATCATTTATGATCTTGCTCCCGGTGCACAATTATATTTTGCAACTGCATTTACCAGCCAGGCCAGTTTTGCACAAAATATTCTTGATCTGCGAACGGCCGGTTGCGATATTATTGTTGATGATGTTGCTTATTTCCGCGAAGCAGTTTTCCAGGATGATAATGTTGCGCTATCGGTGAATACAGTTACCGCCGCAGGAGCACTTTATTTTTCTTCTGCTGGGAATGAAGGTAATAAAGACGATAACACCTCGGGTGTTTGGGAAGGCGATTTCGTTGATGCGGGCACAGGCACTGTGGGTGCTGTAACACTTGTAGGAGGAACGGTCCACAATTTTGGAGGAGGTGTTTTGAACGATCAATTAACAG
>JBGPKR010000239.1:0-4116 GCA_041486045.1 Chitinophagaceae bacterium
ATTGTTTTTCTGCTCTACCGTCCAGCTGCCCAGTGCATAGGTAAAACCTTCAGCCGCTTTCGGTGCATACTTTATCTGTTCCGGTTTATCCTGCACCTGCATCATCTCATCTACTGCATCTTCACTCAGTATCTGCTGCCCATTGTATTTGCCTTTGTTCATCAGCATCACCAGGAATTTCATATAATCATCTGCTGTTGATTGTGCGCCCCCGGATGGATTGACCGCGCCGCCATTCATATCTGCAAAGCTGGTCTTCGTCATTCCCAGTGGGGTAAAGAGTTTTGTTTTGATAAGCACTTCAAATTTTTTCTTGCTGATGACTTCCAGCACCCGGCCGGCTATGTTCAACCCGATATTGCCATACCAGAAATCAGTTCCCGCATTGGCCCTTATCTCCCTGGCTGCAAAACTGTTCACTTCTTCTTCCAGTGATGAAAATTTTCTGCGTTCGAGGATACGCTTCAGGAAATTCTTATCATCCGCAATTCCCGTCATGTGGCAAAGGCATTGACGGATGGTGATATATTTCTTAAAATACTTTTCAAACTCAGGAATGTATTTCACTACGTAATCATCCAGCGACAGCTTTCCTTCATCGACGAACTGCATAACCAGTGCCGCTGTCAGCCATTTGCTGCAACTGGCGATCGGGGCCTGCGTCTTGGAATTAAACGAACCCATTTCTTTTTTATAGATCAGGGAATCCCCTTTCCAGAGAAGGCAAACCACATTATTGCCCAATAGTTTCTGTTTGGCCTCCAGTTCGTCATCCAGTTCAGTCCAGTTGTACTGCGCAATAACAGGCTGTAAGAATAACATGAAAACAGCGGCGAGGCTGCTTTTCAGGCAGATTGAAGTAGCTTTATGTGACATTGTTACGGGGTATTTGGGTTTGGATTGTTATTTGAGATAAAAGTTAAAAGATAACAGATAAAAGTGTTCATAAAAGAAAGCTTTTTGATCTTTAACCAACTATTAGTTTTTAACTATTAATTAAAACAATGAATTTAGGAAACTTCACCATAAAAGCAGCAGAAGCCTTTCAGCAGGCGCAACAATTAGCCTTTAATGCAAAGAACCCGAACATTGAGACGGAGCATATCTTAAAGGCGTTGCTCGAGCAGGAAGACTCTCCTGTTGACTATTTACTGAAAAAAAATAATGTTACCGTCAACCTCGTTGACAGTAAACTGGATGAACTGATCAAAAAACTTCCCAAAATAACTTCGGGTGAACCGGCTCAGTCCATCGGTCGTGATGCAAACAGCGTGGTATTAAGAGCCGGTGCAGCGCTCAAACAATTCAAAGATGAGTTTATTACACCTGAGCATTTATTGCTGGCGATCGTACAGGGCAATGATGCATCCGCTAAATTATTGAAAGATGCAGGGCTAACCGAAAAAGGATTGCTGGCTGCCATCAAAGAATTAAGAAAAGGAGAAACCGTTACTTCCCAAACACAATCACAGGAATTCAATGCCCTTAATAAATATGCCCGGAACTTAAATGAAATGGCAAGACAGGGCAAACTGGACCCGGTGATCGGTCGTGATGAAGAAATAAGAAGAACCTTACATATACTTTCAAGAAGAACAAAGAATAATCCCATTCTTGTTGGTGAACCCGGAGTTGGCAAAACAGCCATTGCCGAAGGCATCGCCCACCGGATCGTAAATGGGGATGTGCCGGAGAACCTGAGATCAAAGATCATTTATGCATTGGATATGGGATTACTGATCGCCGGCGCAAAATATAAAGGGGAGTTTGAAGAAAGGTTGAAAGGAGTTGTAAAAGAAGTTAGTGGCAGTGACGGGGAAATAATTTTATTCATTGATGAGATACATACTCTTGTTGGGGCCGGTGGCGGTGAAGGCGCCATGGATGCCGCCAATATTTTAAAACCGGCGTTGGCCAAAGGTGACCTGAGAGCTGTTGGCGCCACTACATTAAATGAATACCAGAAATTTTTTGAAAAGGATAAAGCCCTGGAACGCCGCTTCCAGAAAATAATGATCGATGAACCCAGTGTGGAAGATGCCATCTCCATTCTTCGTGGATTGAAAGATCGTTATGAAACACACCACCATGTCCGCATTAAAGACGAGGCCATCATTGCGGCAGTGGAATTATCCAGCCGTTATATCACCGATCGTTTTTTACCCGATAAAGCCATTGACCTTATTGATGAAAGCGCCGCCAAACTCCGCCTGGAAATGAACTCCATGCCGGAAGAACTGGATACACTCGAAAGACAGATACGGCAACTGGAGATAGAACGGGAAGCTATCAAAAGAGAAAATGATGAGGCTAAACTACATGAACTGAATACAGAGATCGCCAACCTTTCCGTAGAACGGGATACGTACAAAGCTAAATGGAAACAGGAGAAAGAGCTGGTGGAAAAAGTTCAGGCTGGAAAAGAACAGGTAGAACAACTGAAGCAGGAAGCTGAACGGGCAGAACGGGAAGGCAATTACGGAAAGGTGGCTGAGATACGCTATGGTAAAATAAAAGAACAGGAAAAATTAATTGACAATCTCACGAAGCAAATTGAAGACAGCGGCGAAAAACGTTTGCTCAAAGAGGAAGTGGATGCAGAAGACATTGCAGAAAGCATTGCTAAAGCAACCGGCATACCCGTGACCAAGATGCTGCAAAGCGATAAAGAAAAATTATTAAAACTGGAAGAACACCTGCATGAAAGGCTGGTGGGACAGGATGAAGCGATATCTGCCGTTGCGGATGCAATAAGAAGAAGCCGCGCAGGATTGCAGGATCCGAAGAAACCGATTGGTTCATTTATTTTCCTCGGAACTACCGGTGTGGGCAAAACAGAATTAGCGAAAGCCCTTGCCGAATATTTGTTTGATGATGAAAGCATGATGACGAGGATCGACATGAGTGAGTACCAGGAAAAACATACCGTGTCAAGATTAGTAGGTGCACCCCCGGGCTATGTGGGTTATGATGAAGGCGGGCAGTTAACTGAAGCTGTTCGGCGTAAACCTTACAGCGTGGTGCTGCTGGACGAAATTGAAAAAGCAAACCCGGATGTATGGAATGTATTGCTGCAAGTGCTCGATGATGGAAGACTGACCGATAATAAAGGCCGGGTGGTGAATTTTAAGAACACCATCATCATCATGACCAGCAATATCGGCAGCCCGATCATCCAGGAGCATTTTGAAAAGGTGAATGAAAAGAATGTGGATGAAATGACGGAGAAAGCGAAAATAGAAGTAATGGCCCTGTTGCGCCAAACGATACGACCTGAATTTTTGAACCGGGTGGATGAGATCATCATGTTCCGCCCCCTGATGAGAAAAGAAATAAAAGGCATTGTGCAGATACAATTGAACAACCTGAAGAAATTAGTGGCCGGCAGCGGTATACAATTACAGTTCAGTGAATATGCCCTGGACTATTTAGCCGAGCAGGGCTTTGACCCGCAATTTGGCGCAAGGCCATTGAAGCGGCTGATACAAAAAGAAATTGTGAACCAGCTGAGCAAGCGCATACTGGCAGGGGATATTGATAAGAGTCACCCGGTGCTGGTGGATGTATTTGATAATATGGTGGTGTTCAGGAATGAAACGGCGGCTGAACCTAAGGCAAAGAGCAAGGAAAAGAAAACTACTTAATAAAAGGAAGCCCTGACGAGAGTTGGGGCTTTTTTATTTTATAAGGGTCATGTAATGCTCCTTGTGCCTAAATATTTCTCCGGTTTGCTCAACTACATAATAAATCCTTTTCTTTTCCCAATAAAGTTTTTGTGGTCTGTTTCCAAAATAACCATTGGGGTCTATTATTTTCCATTTTAATGAGTCTTTTGGAGAATCACTAAGAAACGGATAATAATTATTGGTTAAGTAATTCAAAATAATAGTATCGCCAATTACTTTATATTTTCCAGAAGAAGAATCTGAGAACTCTGTATTGTCATTTGTTTTGTTATGGCATTTATAGATAAATGTAAAGTCACTTTTAAGTAGGAATTCATCTCCCCAAAATCGTTTCAGGTTCTTGTATCTGCCATAATATCTTTTTTGTCCATAACTTATGATGGATAAACTTACGAAACATAAGGTTGTTATAATTGTACTGAACTTCATA
>JBGPKR010000240.1:0-4115 GCA_041486045.1 Chitinophagaceae bacterium
TATAAACAGGAGTTTAAGCCGGTAGATGCTGATGAATATCGTAAAAAATATAAAGCCGCTAAAATTGGATATCTTGAAAAACAACTAGCTAAACTTCGAGACGCAGCATGAAGTTATATAGTAGCCACAGAGGACACAAAAGTAACACGGAGTGCCTTCTGTGAATCTCCATTTCTCCGTGTCTCCGTGGTTTTTATTTTCAAAAATTTCAAACTGAGACACTACCAAATTTTCAGCTTATTGGTAATTTTGAATAATGCTGGCGGATGTTCACATATTGTGGAAAAAACGGCGATCATGACCCACCATTTTCGGAGTAAATTGACCCACTAAAGTTAACTACCTAATGAGTGCATGTAAAGAGCTGTTTTGATGGTTTTATAATTTTAATTTTTAGTCGATATTTTCTTCATCCTTTTTATCCAATTTCTTGCGCAATGATTCTCCCTTTAAAGTTATCCGTTGTGCATTGTGAACGATCCGATCCAGGATAGCATCTGCAATTGTTTTTTCACCTATCACGTCATACCATTGCTTTATTGGTAATTGGGACGTGATAATAGTTGATCGCTTCCCATGCCTGTCTTCTATAATCTCCATTAAACAAGTTCTGCTTTGAAGATCGTATGGCTGTATTCCAAAGTCATCCAGTATTAACAGGTCCTGCTTTTCTATTTTCATCATTTCCCTGATAGCTGACCCATCCGCTTTAGCCATTTTAAGTTGGGATAATAAGCGTGTGGTATTCATGTAAAGAACTTTATATCCCAACTGGCAGGCCTGGTGACCGATAGCCGAAGCTAAGAAGCTTTTTCCGGTTCCTGTACTTCCTGTAATCAGAACATTTTCTTTTTTGTTGATGAACTCTCCATCAGCAAGCCGGTGGATGTGATTTTTATCTACTCCTCTTTCGGGACTATAATCTACTTGCTCGATGGTTGCTTTATAACGGAAGCGGGCATTTTTCATACTACGGTCTATATTCCTGTTATGCCTGTCATCCCATTCATTATCTACCAGCAGCGCCGTCATTTCATCGGCGGTCATCTCTTCATTTTTATTAGTCTCTATGCTTGTTTTAAAAACACGGTGCATTCCAAACAACCGCATATTTTTCATTTTTTCTAAAGTGTTTGTGTTCATTTGATTTTTATTTTATTGTTTAGTAATAATTGATTGTTACTCGTAGTAATCGTTTCCACGGATGTTATGATGATCCGGCATTGTTAGTGCCTGTTGCTGTTCTTCATCACTTAAGTGATCAAGATTTTTTTCCAGTATTTGTTGTATGATGTGATAGTTATATACACCATAACTATTTGCCCGCCTGCAGGCATTCAGTAATCTTTCAGAACCAACTTTTCTTTCAAGGCTCAATATGCCTGCACAGGATTTATAGGCCTGTTCAGGATGCAATTTGCCTTCAATAACAAGAGTTATGTATTTAGCCAGGTCTTCATGAATAGCTCTTCCTTGTTCAATAAACTTTTCTGGTGTCCAGTCGCTGACGTAGCGGTGAGCGGACGCAAGATGTTCATCTAATGTGGTGTAATGATATTTCCGGTGTTCCCGTTGATGTGCTGCTATTTTTTCATAATGATAAAAAACCTCTACTGCCAGAGAAGTAAATAAGATTTTTACTTTCTTACCAATGTACCGGTAAGGCACGCTGTAGTAATGCTTATCAGCTCCCAGACAAACATGCCCGTTTTTCATTACAGTTACTACTGCCTGTTGCCTGAACTCATAGCGGTATGCAGGAAGTGGGTGAAGGGCTTCTCTTTCCAGTTCTTCGAACTGTTGACGTCTGCTATAGTCACGTCCTTTAAAAGGAGCTTTGTTGTTTATTTCCAGAGCTTCTATGATTGCAGCATTCAATGACTGCAATGAAAAATGTATCTGAGCGCTTACCGTGCTGTAAATACAACGATAAATAATTTTTACCATTCCTTCTACCAGCGATTTATCTTTCGGGCGGTAAGCCCTTGCAGGAAGCACAGCAGTGCTGTAGTGTTCTGCAAAGTCTGCAAAGGTTTCATTGATCGTTGGTTCGTATTTACTGCTTTTGGTAACTGCTGATTTTAAATTATCCGGTACAATGGCCAGCGGAACACCTCCAAAAAAATGCAAAGCATTTTCACAAGCTCTGATTAAATCTTCCCGTTTCTGACTGCCAACTGCTTCCGCATACATTAGCTGACTACAGCCCAGGATCGCTGCAAAGACTTCCACAGATATTACTTCGCCAGATTCTTTATCTGTTATGCTTAATTTTTGTCCGGCAAAATCAATATACATTTTATCACCTGCCTTATGCTCCATATGCATAACCGGCTTGAACCTTTTGCAATACTGGCGCAGGTATAAATAAAACTGTGTGATCTCATAGCCATCCGGATGAAGCTGCCGGTACTTTTTCCAGACGAACGTCATAGTTATCCCTCTGCGTTTCATTTCCTTTTCATAGACTGGTAATAACAGTTGCAGGTCTTCAAAACGTTTATCTTTTGGAAGTTCGATAGCAGTTCCAAAAAATAGCTCCAGTTCATGATCGTTCATTGCATTGATTGCATCAATGGTCAACCGGTCTTTGATATATTGATTAATATATTTCTTTAAAGTATTACGTGCAATGCCGGTCAGTTCGCTGATTCTTCGCTTACTTTCTCCCTGCGTGTAGAGACGTAGGATCTGTCTTATTTTAGTCATGCGGATGATTTTGTTGGCCATTCTGGAGTTGATTTAGTCTTCCAAACTCCGATAATTAAGCCTCAAAAAACAGCCTCATTTAATGCATGAATAGATGGGTCAATTTAGAATGAAAAATGTGGGTCAGTTTGCACTAAAAATAGTGGATCACTATTGAATAAAACTACTGGGTCAGCATGACCGTTTTATCCACTCCATTATGGAAATCTACTTTTTGGATTTCCCAATATCTTGTCAATTCATCCTTGCGGTATTCTGATTACCGAGAAAAAACTTGCGGATTATGCAACAATGTTTATGCCTCCAAAAGGATTTGCCGGGTCTCAGATTGATATGTACATAGCTGAAGATATCAGCATCAACAAATTTGATATTCTTAGCCAAAGAGGATTAGGTCACATCAAGGATTGCCTCCAACTGGTCAAAGAAAACAATGGAATTGATATAGACATTCACGATTTTAAAAACTTCCGCAACGATGAAGCAATTAAAAGACAAATTAGAGAAGCAAATACAATTGGCTGCTTTTATATCGAATCTCCTGCAATGCGACAGCTTCTTAAAAAACTTAAATGTGATGATTACCACACTTTGGTAGCAGCCAGCAGTATCATCCGGCCAGGTGTTGCACAATCAGGTATGATGAGGGAATATATTTCTCGTTATCATAATCCTGAGAAGATTAAATATCTGCATCCGATTTTTGAAGAACATCTCAGTGACACATTTGGAGTGATGGTGTTTCAGGAAGATGTTATAAAAATTGCCTACTATTTCGCAAACTTGTCCTTGGGTGAGGCCGATATTCTCAGACGAGCTATGAGTGGAAAATATAAGAACAACAATAAATTCCTGTACATACGAGATAAATTTCTTTCAAATTGTAAAAAAATCGGCCATTCAGATGAATTATCACAGGAGGTCTGGAGACAAATGGAAAGTTTTGCCGGTTATTCTTTTTGCAAGGCACATTCAGCAAGTTTTGCTGTTGAAAGTTATATGAGTCTTTATCTCAAGACTTATTTTCCTAAAGAATTTATGGTAGCTGTAATTATTAATGAAGGCGGTTTTTATAGCACAGAATTATATTTTCTTGAATTGCTAAAGGCTGGTGGAAATATTAAAGCACCATGTATCAATCAAAGCCAAAATACCACAGCAATAAAGGAAAGTGAAGTGTATGTTGGATTAAACCGCATTAAAGGTTTACATTCTAAACTTGTTGAAAAGATTTTGGATGAACGAACTGCAAATGGCTGTTACTTACATCTTCAAGACTTTATTGAACGTACCAATATTGGTATCAAACAACTGGAATTACTTATCAGTATTGGCGCTTTTAGATTTACGGGTAAAACTAAAAAGCATTTACTTTGGGAAGCAAATTTTCTGCAAAAGAAAAATCA
>JBGPKR010000241.1:0-4072 GCA_041486045.1 Chitinophagaceae bacterium
TACCCTCTCTGTGAAACTCAAAAACTCTGTTTCTCTGTGTTTATGCTGTTTTTTTTAGACAGCCTCTTTTTTGTTTACAAAAACAGGGAGGAGAAGTTTATCCCGATAGATATCGGGAAGTCCCTGCGGAGTCACAGTTTAAATCCGGCAATGCCGGGTTTTTTATTGGCTGCTGCCATCAGCACAGTTTGTTTTATTCTTATCTTTCTTGTTCCCGGTCTTTTGGCGCTGTCGATCCAGAATAAGAACCGGCGGCGGTACCCGATGGGAAAAGCATTGAAATTTTCAAAAGCCTTTTTATTTTTTGATAAGACTTTTTGCAAATCGTCGGGAAGTGAATTGTTTTCTGTATGATAATTGGTAGCATTCAGCAGGTTCCAGCTTCCGTCTTTTTTCGCCAATTCAATTTTTGCAAGACCGGCAGCTGTCATCAGTTTTTGTGTAATGAGCTTTTCCACTCTTGCTTTATTCAAATCACTCCAAACACTTCTGGCCTTGCGGGCTGTGAATTTCAACATGGCCATTTCTTTGTCCAATTTCCGGGGCAGGCTGTCGATCCAGCCAAAGCATAATGCTTCTTCCATCGCATCATCATAACTGACCCTTGGTTTACCGCTTTCTTTTTTATAATAGATCATCCAGATACCGGGTGAACTAATATGATTTTTCTCCAACCATTGCCGCCATTGTTTCCGGGTTTTGGGGTGATATGTTTTGTACTCGGCTGTAGCCACCCTTAAAATTAATTCATTCTTCTTCTTTCAGGCTCTCCGGCTTTATTAAAATATTTTTTTCAACAAGGCTTTGAGCCATCAGGAGCCCATAGGTATGTGCCAGTGTGGATTTGGAACTGATATCAAATGAGCGGCTGCGGGCAGAGTAGATCAGCCGGCGGGAATGGAGGTCATAAAAATTATTCTCCCAGATGTATTTTGTTTCTTCCCCGAAATACCCGGGTGTATAGATTTGTTCTGCCACCGTATTGTAATACCTGTTGAACCGGCTGTTCCTGTCGTAATAAGTATAGTCAGTTATCCGGCCGGGTACATAATAGGGCTCCTTCTTTTTATCAAGAAGCACAATGGTAAGGATGGCATCAAACCCTTTACCGTTAATGGCTGCAGCAGCACGGGCCGTGTCACCCTTTACAAAAGTGCCTGCCGGGAATACTTTATTGGATGGAATGGCGAGATAGCCCATTTCCCGCAGGTCATCAGCCAGGTGGTCCTCTATTTTGCTTTGCAATTCAATATCATTATCAGTCAGCACACCCAGTACCAGTATTTTTTTATACATCGTTGGCACAGCATCTTTGGCCGCCCATGATTGGGTGATCTTGCTGGGCTGGCAGGAAATGAGGAATACAAGCAACGGAATGAAGAATAACTTTTTCATATAAGTGCTTTTAGAATGTAAAGCTACTCCTGTTGATATGGGGTAAAGCTGAGAGAGGTCAGGAAACAGAAGGAGTTTTATCATTAACAATTTTCAAATTATGATGTCATTCTTTTCCCCACCTGTTGATAACTCCGAATCCTGAGTGCAGGAGTGATTTGGTTATATTTGCCTACCCCGCCCAATGCCTCCCTGTTGGGAGGTTTTTTGTGGGGTATGTGGCAAAATATTGATCTTGTTTGACCTCACCCTAACAAGATACTGAAAAAGGAAGAGTCTTCATCCCCTCCCCTTCAGGAGAGGGGGAGTCTGCTAATATCAAAATAGTGCTGGGGTGAGGTTTGATGAGTAGCGAACCGAACGTACAAGAGTGCCCTTCGGTAAACTCAGGGTAAACTTGCAACGAAGATGCTCAGGGAACTGAAGTTGGGGAACAAAAAAAATTCTGATAACCTGAAAATATATGAGGGGATCGCTTCGCCCCGTAAAAAACGGGGCTCGCAAGAAGATGGCAAAAGAAAAGGAAACTACCGACCTGTTTAAATATGATGAGGACAGTATAAAATCCCTCGACTGGAAAGAACATATCCGCCTGCGGCCGGGTATGTATATTGGTAAATTGGGTGACGGTTCATCTCCCGATGACGGCATTTATGTGCTGGTGAAAGAAGTGATGGATAACTGCATTGATGAATATGCGATGGGTCATGGTAAAACAGTGGAGCTTACAGTACAGGGAAAAGAAGTGACTGTGAGGGATTATGGCCGTGGCATTCCGTTGGGCAAAGTGGTGGATGTGGTGAGCAAAGTGAATACCGGCGCCAAATTCGACAGCAAAGTGTTTCAGAAATCTGTTGGTTTAAATGGCGTGGGTACCAAAGCCGTGAATGCATTGAGTCGTCATTTTAAAGTGACTGCAATAAGAGAAGGCAAAGAAAAGACAGCCATATTTGAAAGAGGTGTTTTAATAAAAGAACATAAAGAAGCAAAGACCGGTGAGCAAAACGGAACGCTGGTCACTTTTATTCCCGATGAAACTATGTTCAGGAATTTTAAATTCCATCCCGAGTTCCTGGAAAACCAGATCTGGAACTATTGTTTTCTGAATGCAGGTCTCCGGATCCTTTTCAATGGGAAAAGTTTTGTAAGCAAAAACGGTTTGCTGGATTTATTGCAACGCAAAACCAATGAAGATGAGATCCGTTACCCCATCATTCACCTGGGCGGCAATGATATTGAAGTCGCCATTTCCCACACCAATGAATACGGGGAAGATATTTACAGTTTTGTAAATGGCCAGCACACGACACAGGGCGGCACTCACCAACAGGCATTCCGGGAGGCCTATGTAAAAACGATCCGGGATTTTTTCAAGAAAGACTATGATGCTTCGGATATAAGAACTGGAATCGTGGCAGCTGTTTCTGTAAGGGTAGTGGAGCCGGTATTTGAATCGCAGACAAAAACCAAATTAGGTTCGGTGAATGTTGATTTTGAGGGGCCAAGTATGCGGCAGTTTGTTGGAGATTTTATTGCGAAAGAATTAGATAATTTCCTGCATAAGAACCCTTCTACTGCTGATGGATTGAAAAAAAGGATTGAGCAAAGTGAAAAAGAAAGAAAGGAATTATCAGGTATCCGCAAACTGGCCAATGAGAGAGCTAAAAAAGCTAACCTTCATAATAAAAAACTTCGTGACTGCCGGTTCCACTTTAATGATGATGTGCCCGCAAAAGGAAAGGATGAGTTTGTAGCTAAACAAAAAGAGACCACTATATTTATTACGGAAGGTGACAGCGCCAGCGGCTCCATTACCAAAGCAAGAAATGTGGAGACTCAGGCAGTGTTCAGTCTTCGTGGTAAACCGCTGAACTGTTTTGGCCTTACAAAGAAAGTGGTGTATGAGAATGAAGAATTCAACCTGTTGCAGCATGCCCTGAACATTGAAGAAGGACTCGAAGGTCTTCGTTTTAATAATGTAGTGATCGCCACCGATGCTGATGTGGATGGCATGCATATACGGTTGCTCTTAATGACATTTTTTCTTCAATTCTTCCCCGACCTGGTGAAACATGAAAAAGTGTATGTGCTGGAAACGCCATTGTTCCGGGTAAGGAACAAGCAGGAAACGATCTATTGTTTCAGTGAACAGGAGAAGCAGCAAGCAATGAAAAAACTGGGGACCAAACCTGAAGTAACAAGGTTTAAAGGTCTTGGAGAAATAAGTCCTGATGAATTTGGACAATTTATCGGTGTAGGAATACGGAAACAATTGATGCGGTTGGAAACCGGGGATCATATCCAGCAGTTGCTGGAATATTATATGGGAAAAAACACACCGGACAGGCAGGAGTTTATTATTGATAACCTGAAAGTAGAATTGGATAAAGCGGAAGAAATTTAAAAAATGATACATATAGTTTTTAATCAAAGTGAACTGGCCCTGATGAAACAGGTGATCGGGCTGGATGAAACATTGTCCGGGGAAGTGATACAGATAAAAGATGATTTTGCAGTTGGCCCTTTACGGGATATTGATACAGAAGAAGCCCGCCTGCCGGACGGGCAGGGCTGGCAGGCAAGATGGGATTGGTGGAGGATGTTGCTGCAGGGATCGCCTTATGGTGACAGCCTTGTTGGAAGTTTTGATGACCGGGAAACAGTAAAACACCTGAAA
>JBGPKR010000242.1:0-4071 GCA_041486045.1 Chitinophagaceae bacterium
CAACACATAATAATCTGATTCCACCTGTTTCAGGGCCTCATTATAACCTTTGGCAAACCCAAGGTTTTCGGTAAACCTGATCAGGCGAATAGAGGGGTAGCTGGTTTGCAGAAATGAAATGGAATCATCGGCCGAGCCATTATCAGCAATAATTACCTCAAAATTTGAATACCGGGTTGACAGCACCGATGGCAGAAACTGTTCCAGGTATTTTTTACCGTTCCAGTTCAGTATTACAATGGCCAGTTTGGGGGAGGAGTTCAATGTGCTGTTTAATATTTAATCAAAAATACGGGAAGCAGGTTTATCCCTGTTAAAACCTGCATTCCGGGTAGTGTCTCATCTCGAAATGAATCATTCGGAATTCTGTCACACCGGGCTTGACCCGGTGTCTTTCTTATATCATCTTGTAAGGAAAAGATGCTGGGTCAGGCCCAGCATGACAAGACCCTGAGAATTTAATAATTCATCATTGCGACAAACTAAGAAACTACCGGCAACCCGGCTTTTTCAGAAGGGAAGCAGCCATTTGAGCAGATTTTGCAGGGAACTGAAAAATCTGGGTTAAATTCGAAACATGTTTCGGCAAATTATTAACTGGAGGACAGGGCTTGCATTGATAGCAATTTGCATTGTTGTCGCTACAATTTTTTACTCGAGGTATGTTTCCCGTAAAATAGCAAAGGAAGAAATGGCAAGGGTTTTAGCCTTTGGCGAATCATTAAAAATAAAAGCTATAACTGAAGATCAGAATGTTCTGGAATACACTAACCGTATAGTCAGGGAGAATAAGGATATTCCTATCATCGAAACAGATGAAAAGGATAATCCATCAGGTCAGCAGGTTAATCTTGATACTTTAAAAATTAAAAATGATTCGGGATACCTGAGGAGGATGGTAAAGCATTTTTCTGTGAGGCCTCCTGTAATAGTGGAAATAACCAAAGAACCATATACTTATAATAAGTACTATTATGGTGATTCAAAATTGCTGAATGAAGTCCGCTATTACCCACTGGTACAACTAGGCATTGTAGCGTTATTTATTTTCCTGACTATTTTTTCAATTCGCAGCAGTTACCGGTCTGCTCAAAACCAGGTATGGGCCGGCATGGCCAAGGAGACGGCGCACCAGTTGGGTACACCGGTTTCATCATTGGAAGGTTGGATAGAAATGCTGAAAGAAAAATCAGGCAATGAAAAGATCGTGCAGGAACTGGAAAAAGATGTTGACCGTTTACGATTGGTGTCAGACCGGTTTGGTAAGATCGGCAGCACGCCACATCTGGAAGAAATAGATCTGCTGAGCCAGATCAATCCGATGATTGATTATATGCGGAAAAGAGCCACCGGGAAAATAAATTTTTCTGTACATACACATGGACGACAGCAGGTTTTTGCCCATGTGTCAGCTCCATTGTTTGACTGGGTGATTGAAAATCTTTTAAAAAATTCATTAGATGCATTAGAAGGAAGGGGAGCTATCATCGTGGACATCCAGGAAGAAAAAAAAGCCGTTCATATTGATATTACAGATACAGGTAAAGGAATTACCAGGCAAAATATCCCGATGGTTTTTAAACCGGGATTTACTACCAAAAAAAGAGGCTGGGGGCTGGGCTTAAGCCTTTCGCGGAGAATTATTAATCAATATCACAAGGGGGAAATATTTGTAAAGCATTCGGAGATGGGAAAAGGAACAACGTTCCGGATTGTTCTGAAGAAGTAGTTTAAAAGTTTGGAGTTTCATAGTTCACAGTTCAACGAGGTTATTTCAGCATTTCAACTTATCAGTTATATTTGCACTCCGGAAAAGTTCAATGGTTTACAAAGTATCGGAGTCTTCTTGAACTTATTAAACTTTTAAACTTCTGGAACTTCTCTCAGCCCGGGTGGCGAACCTGCCTGCCGGCAGGCAGGATTGGTAGACGCAACAGTTCTTTTATATTTTATGTATTATGTTTATGCCATAAGAAGTATTTCAAGGAATTATATCTATGTTGGTATGACAAATGATATACGAAGGCGTATTAATGAACATAATAATGGAGAAAATAGATCAACAAAAGCGTATAGACCTTTTGTATTAATTTTCAGTCAAGAATTCAAGACCAGGTCTGAGGCCAGGAAAAAAGAAGTCTATCTGAAAAGTGGGTCAGGGAAAGAGTTTTTGAAATCTATTTATTAATAATTGCCCGGGTGGCGAAATTGGTAGACGCACCACTTTGAGGTGGTGGCGCCCGAAAGGGTGTGCTGGTTCGAATCCGGTCCCGGGCACTAAATAAGTTATTGATAATCAATTATATGCAAACAATTGATTATCAAGAATTTTTTTATTTTCTCGCATTTCCCTTCACTTCCCTTCGTTTTCTACCACTTTGAATTTATTAGAATTTGAATCTAACTTGTCTACTTTTTTCTTCAAGTATTGATGGTATTCCAGACATCATTTTGTCCAAATCTTCTCTTTTAATATAGCCACTATCATTTTTGTATATTCCGAATTCTTCACATCTCTTGTTCAGTTGCGTCCGTTCCAGATTACAATAGATCATAGCTTCTTCAGGTTTTAAATAAGGTTTATAACAAAGAGCTATTGCTTTCATTATTATTTTCTCATCTGATTTTCTCATTTTTAGGTGCGCAAAAAATAAAAGCCGCTAATTTGCTCGTGTCCATGTTTCCGTTCTCCCCAATAATGATATGCCGACAAAACCTCTAACTCTAAGGGTATTCCAATTCCTTAAATACATGTAGGAACTATATGTTTTGCCGCTTTCGGGGTCGTAGATATCGCCGCCTTTCCATTCGTCATCGCCGTCAAACTTAAACCCCTTAAGCATGACCAGCCCTATTATTGTGCCTTTTTGCTTCTCTTTATCGGGGTTATTAATATCGAGCTTCTGCTTTCCATTGTCGGTTGGGTTTTTCAACCAGATAATCTTGCCGTAGAATTTGTCTCCTGTTTTGAATATCTGGATTTTGGCCGGCTCTTTGCCTCCGGTTAGCCAGATGCCTGTAATATCGTCCTCATTATTTTGGGAGTATATATTAAAAGAAAACAGAAAAGCTGTTACAATAAATAATACTGTTCTTTTTTTCATATACTAATTTTCTAACGAAGGTTTCTTTCTCGCTTTCAGGTTGTCAAATGAAGTATCATAGTCTGGCCGCAGGGTCCCCATCATCCTGTCCCATATGGTGAAGTATAAACCGTAGTTGCCTTTAAAATACTGATGGTGCAGGTTATGACTGACAGAAGTATTCATCCATTTGCCAAACCAATGTTTATTAAATCCTTTCGGGTAGATCTCAAAACCTAAATGCCCATATACATTATACACAAGACCGAATACAAAAAATGTCATTAAGTGAATGGTATGAACAGGAATAGTAAGCAGGAAGATGACGAAAATCAATGACTCCACAATCGCTTCAAACGGATGAAACGCATAAGATGCCCAAGGGGAAGGATTGGTTGATTTATGATGAACCAGGTGAATCTTTTTAAACAACCAGGGATTGTGCATTAAACGGTGTGCCCAATAAAAGTAAGCGTCGTGCATTAAAAGCATTAAAGGAAATGCAAGTATAAAATAGAGGCTCCCATGTTCGTCCATATGTTTATAAAAGGTAGTATGGGGCCTTATGACATTGCTATAAAGCATAATCAGTGGCGGCAGCGAAAAGATGATGACAGAAAGCGTTGAAAAGCCCAATTCACGGGCATAGTCTTTCAGCCTGGGAAATTTTAATTGTATCTTTTTGTAGGAGAGTCTTTTTTTGAAAAAAACATAAAACAGCAAAAAGAAGGGTAGGGAGATAAAAAAATATTTAACAGCATTGTCCAGCAGTAAAAAAATAAATTTATCCCAGCTCATAATTTTGATTATTTAGTATTCAAAACTATGAACTACAGAAAGCCCAAAAACTAACCTGGGTTATTTTCACTTTCCTGCTAATCTGCGCCGGAGACGGCTAAGGCTGGGTGCTTCTATACCAAGATAACCAGCAATATATTTTACAGGTATCCTTTGCAAAACCCCGGGGAAAGTATTTTCAAGAGCAAGA
>JBGPKR010000243.1:0-4034 GCA_041486045.1 Chitinophagaceae bacterium
AGTATGTTGTTGCACACAATTATCAGCATAATGGCTTATACGAAGTTTGTGTGAACATTCTCTACTTTGGTGGTTGCGAAGCCTACAAATGCAAACCTATACAGGTTGGAGAACGACCTGATAGTTGCCGTGCAGACTTTGAACGGATCCCTTCTCCAAATGCTAATCCATTACGGGCATACTTCCGGGCATTACCCTGGCATAACAATAATAAAAAACCACAAAGGATATGCTGGAGATTTGGTGACGGACAGGATACCTGTATTAACTATACAAATGCTTACACAGGTCAGTATGTTGTTGCACACAATTATCAGCATAATGGCTTATACGAAGTTTGTGTGAACATTCTCTACTTTGGTGGTTGCGAAGCCCACAAATGTAAACCTGTACAGGTTGGGGAACGTCCTGATAGTTGCCGTGCTGATTTTGAACGAATCCCTTCTCCAAATGCTAATCCATTACGGGCATATTTCCGTGCATTGTCCTGGCATAACAATAATAAAAAGCCACAAAGGATATGCTGGAGATTTGGTGATGGCCAGGATACCTGTATTAACTATACAAATACTTACACGGGTCAGTATGTTGTTGCACACAATTATCAGCATAGAGGACTATATGAAGTTTGTGTGAACATCCTATACTTTGGCGGTTGTGAAGCCAGGAAGTGTCACCCGGTACAGATCGGAGAGCGGGATAGTTGCAGCGCAGATTTTGAAAGATCTCCTATACCCGGCACTACGCCATTGACTGTTTCATTAAAGGCGTTGCCGTGGAATAATAACAACCGCAAACCTTCCCGTGTATGCTGGGAATTCGGCGATGGCAGGGATACCTGTATCAATTATCCTGAAACTTATACAGGACTGTATAATGTAGTTCACACTTATCCTCATCCCGGACAATATGAAGTGTGTGTAAAAATATTCTATTACGGTGGTTGCGAAGCGAGGAAATGCAAGCCGATAGTTGTTCCGCTTCCGCAGACCGGTTGTTCTGTAACATTGTTTGAAATAACTCCGTCCATAACCAGTCTTGTTCGTGGTTTCTTAGCTATTCCATCTTCTACTCCACCGAGGAGGCCTGTACGTGTCTGCTGGTATTTCGGTGATGGCCAGGATACCTGTATCATGATAACAGATTCGCTGCCTCATCCTAATTTTACCATTAGCCATACTTACCCCGGTCCAGGTACTTACCATGCCTGTGTAAGCGTATTATTCCAGGGTGGTTGCCTTGCCTATAATTGCAGGGAAGTGGTTATACTCGGAAACCCGAGGGTCTGTGGTGGATATATGACCGATTCCGTGATCGGCCCGAGAGCTTTTAAATTCAAAGGCTTCAGCATTCATGCGCCGAATGACCAGGTCATTGGTTACCATTGGACATTTGGTGACGGAACCAGCGCAACCGGCCAGACAGTCACACATACGTATAACCAGGCCGGCAATTACCAGGTATGTTTGATCATTACTACCCAGTTGGGTTGTGAAACAAGAATATGCAGACCATTGCACGTGGCAGGCACTAATCAGCCAGCATTGGTTTTATCACCCAATCCTGTTATTAATGTATTGAATGTTTATTTTCTTTCAACACATACAGAACAGGTAAATATCAGGATCCAAAATTCAATGGGTACGACAGTAAGAACTTATGTTCGTAATGTAACCGTTGGACCCAATACCTGGACCCATGATCTGAGTAGTTTGATACCGGGGGTGTATTTATATGTAGTGCAATCACCTAATCAACTGGCAAGCGCCATATTTGTAAAACTATAGTTAATACCGGCGATCCCGATGAAATAAGTTTGGATGCTGGTATTTTCAACGCTTTCTTACGTCAGGGCTAACACACAAAAAGCCGTCTCTTTATTGAGGCGGCTTTTGCATTTATTTATAAGGCACCCCAAAAATATCCATTGAATAAATAAAATAAGACATCAAATACTATATCTGCTGTATAATAGTAAAAATTTATTTTTCAGCAATAGGGTATATAGATTAAATTATCATTTTAGTTCTTAAACTTACCTGGCTTTGCAAAGAGCAATCCTGAAACCCCTGTAAGCACTTTTTTCAGACTGCGGATTTTTTGCACGGTTGGCCGAACGGGAATCATTTGCGCTACTGCCCCAACTGCCCCCACGGTTTACATGGTTAACACCGGTTGCATTGCTTATGTAATCTGTAACGCTACCGCCGGGGTAAGGCATATAAACATCCAGGCACCATTCCCAAATATTTCCCGGCATATCAATTAACCCATACGCATTGGTTTTTTTCTCCCCTGCATTGCGGGGGCCGGCATTGCTGTTACCCGGTTTTTTACCATAATAATTTATTGAACTGTTACCGGAATACCATGCAACACTATCAAGCAAAGAATATTTTTTATCGTTCGCTGTTAATTCGCCTGCAAAAGTTGAAGAAGTTGTCCCCGCCCTGCAGGCATACTCCCACTGTGCTTCGGTTGGCAAATTATATTCGTACCCTTCAGGAATATTTTCTTTTAATTTTTCCTGTGCTGTTATTTTTTTACAGAAATCGATTGCATCATCCCAGCTTACAAAATACATCGGCAGGCTGTCGTTTTCATTTGCCATTATTTTACCAGGTTCATCTTTATTAAAATTCATATATTCTCTCAGCTTTTTTTGTTGGCTACCAAAATCATAAACTGTTTCATCGTTCAGCATTTTTATAACATGCTCCCTTAAGCTTTCCCCCATTACTGCTTTCCATTGACCGATTGTTAATTCGGTTTTACCAAGCCAATAGCCGTTAGTGATTGTTACATTTGTTTGCGGACCTTCATCTGTTTTTCTTCCGGCCTCCGATTCGGGGCTGCCCATTATAAATGTTCCGGGATTTATCCAAACCATATCAAGCATTGTGTTATGTGCCAATGCTATTGTAAAATTGTTATTTTGCACAGGCATATCAGGTTTTACCCCTCCTTGTATTAAAAGCATTTCAACCAATGCTTCAGGGGCAGACCACTGAGGATTATGATCAGCTTCAAGTTGCGATACAGACCACCCTTTTTTTCCTGCCCTTATGCTTTGTGAAAAAAAATCATCATCTTTTTCGTTTGTTCCTCTTGCCACTGTTAATACATAGCTTGCAGGGATTTTCTCTCTTAGTTTGTTTTTAAGTACAATCTTATCGGTGAGTGTTTTAAAAGGATGAGGAACATCTTTTGGCGGCAATTTATCTGCTGTAACCCATGGTGGAATTACAAAGCCCTTAACTAATGTTTTCGTAAACCTGTCTGCTTTATCTGGCTGAAGGCTTAAAACACTTTCTCCGTTTTCGGGTACCATTGCATCCAGGTAAATCAGTTTTTTTATCCTGCCGGGTAAACTGTCTGCAACACCTGTAACCACCATGCCTCCATAGCTATGGCCAACTAAAATCACATCATGCAAATCTTCAAACAATATAAGGTTCACCACATCATTGATATGTGTTTTTAGTCCCACCAATGTTGTTGCTAAATGAACTTTTTCTCCCTGGCCTGTAAGTGTGGGGCGGTAAACGATACATCCTTTTTCCCTCATTAATGAATCAACTTTTTTAAAAGCCCAGCCGCCGCCCCATGCCCCGTGAACAATAACATAAACCGGTTTAGCAGTTTGTGCAGATACCAGATTGCATATCAAAAGGGAGAATAGAAATATTTGCAGGCATCGCCTCATTACAAAAAATACTTTTTTAGTATTTACACTTATTGTTATCTGCTTTTATATAATAGCTTTTATAATTTATTGCTTTGGGGTCCATACACCCTTTAAGGTTAAGGAGATAAATGTTTTTAAAATCAACCGGCTGGCTTTCTGCCTGTAAAGCAATGTAACCTTCAATAAGTGGAGTGTTTGCTTTGTTAATCCAAAGCATACTGTCAAGAATATTTGCTTTGGCCCAATTATGTTCCGGGCTTACAAAACCTTCGCCAATTGCGGGTTTTGTGTAAGTTAAAACTGTATCACCATTAATTATGTGACGGATTAAGGAGTCACCATAAAC
>JBGPKR010000244.1:0-4016 GCA_041486045.1 Chitinophagaceae bacterium
ACAAACAAAACTTCAGAGTTGTCATCCGTATAATAATGCACTAATACATTGGTACGCATGATCAGATCATTCTTAGAAGTAACCTTATCGAAAAATTCCTTCTCATGCGCTCTCCATTCATTAAAGGTGAAATCAGCAGAAGGATTAAAATGTACACGTGTCACCACGAGTAGTTGCGGATCATTTTGGGCCACTAATACAGAAGGCAAAAATGTCATACAAAGCATTGCAACAATGCCAGTTAATTTTTTGATAATCATGATTGAAAAAGTTTTGGTGATTGAAAGATTAAGATGAGGAAGATAGGGAATATATATTAAATCAATACCTTATGCCGTGGCGGGTCTACTGAGCCTGTCGAAGTATCTTCCACCCGCCACCGGGCTTTAACGGGTTTCTTAAGCGTAATGAAGATTTTTTATTTATTCGTGTGGTCGGTGGAAGAAAACGGCAACCACGGCGTGTTGTTTTTAACAAACACTCGTCAAGGCGGAATGAATAGCTTCTTTTTTCCTGATCTTATAACCACCGATACCCATAGTAAGCTATATGCTTTAGGAAAGCTGGCCTTAGTTTGTAACTAAGGCCAAACTAACCTGAAACGTTATTGTTATTATAACTGGCTAAATGTACCTATGATCAATATTGTTTTAATAAGAAAAACACCCGTTATAAAGTTTTTTTTCGGGTTAGTAGTTGTTGAAGATTGCAGATTTGACGGCCCTGCCTACGGGCAGGCAGGTTTTATAAAGCCGGTACTGAATTGTAAATTGTAAATACAGACATTTATCGTCTGTACTCAGTACGACCATTCAAGATTTTTTTATTTATTGCCTGCCCAACCGAATGGGCGGGGACACTACCGACAGCTGGGGAAGTGAATATTAACATCGGTGGAAAAATAATTTTTCCTCTAAAAAGCAATTGGGGCAGGCAATTTGCTATAATCTCATTTGGAGACCCCTGAGTCTGCATTCAAATAATCATTCATCCAAAAAAACCGTTATGACAAACACAAGTACGCTGAAACGAAAAGTGGCAAAAAAGATCCTGGTTGTTGAAGACGAGAGTGAAATACGTTTAGTGCTGGGTATGATCCTTAATGAAAAAAATTTCGAACTGGATTATGCAAATAACCTTTTGTCTGCTGACGAATATCTTCAGAAACAACAACCTTCGCTCATCCTGTTAGACAATAAGCTTCCGGATGGATTCGGGGTCGATGTTATCAGCTATATCAAGAAAAAATATCCTTCCATTAAGATCATCATGATCTCCGCCTTTGGTTCTGTCCGGGATGTTGCTTTGGAAAACGGGGCTGATATGTTTTTTGAAAAACCTTTTTCTTTAGATGAATTCTACGAGGCGATCAACCGGCTTTTATAGAACCTGTCCTGAGTTGCAAATTGTAAATACATACATGTATCGTTTGTACTCAGGACAACTATTCAATTTCTTTTTATTTATTGAACACTATGGACAGCGGAGGATGGTTGCTGCCTGCCTGCCGATAGGCAGGTTTTTTTTACCGAACACCCGCCAAGTCGAAAGACTACGGAGCCGGTTTCATAATAAAGGTCACGAACTGTTGCCACAGATCAGTGCCCGGAACTGTAAAATAAAGCAGCTGCCCTGTTAAGTAAATGAGCAAACAGGTCCAGAGGGTTTTTGTTGGACGTTTATTCTTATAGTCTTTCAGTAAAAGTATGGTCAGCAAAACATCAGCAATGAAAAAAGATACTGACTCGATCGGTATGGAACCGGGCAATTTCTCTAACTTAAAAACGAAGAACATGATCCTGTCAACAGTAGGGCCAAGCAGGGTCAATGCCGTCGCCAGCATATACCTTGAATGCACCGGGGTCCTTCGCCTGTTATAGACGCCAAGGCTGTAAAACAGCAGAAACCATGTAAAGTATAAAAAAGCAATGGCCTCGTAAACAGCAGCCTGCTGCAATATCTGGTCTTTGCTGAATTGATCCTGCCCCTCTACAGTTTGTTGCTGCAGGCCATCAATAAAATGATAATAGGAATAACGGATCATTAAAAAACCCGAGGACAGAACAAGCGGTACCAGCACATAACTTATCTTACCCAGTAACCTGTGGATGGCCAGTTTCTTAAATTTGATGAGGAAGGGTTGTGTGATCAGCATAGCGATCCACAGTGCCATCAGTGTAAAATGTATATGAATGATAGCAGGCTTGGGTTGAAGGAGTATAGAAAAATAGGACGTATAAAATCCGGCAAATACAAGCAAAACAAATAACAGGAACCAATAGCCAAGATCATGATATTTAAAGCTTTTTTGCATTGATCATTCAGTGATTTAAAAGTCCTTCTTGTTGTATGGACGGTAAGGTAAGAAAAAAGGAAAAGAAGATCAGTTCAACGCTGTGGATGATGGAAGAAAACCTGCCTACCGGCCTTGCTCCGCTGAAGCTTCGCGAAGGCGAGCAGGCAGGCATCGTCCACAACGTCTTACTTTTACCGAACAGCTGCCAGGGCGGACAAGGTTCGAAAGTTAGTGAAAACTTTAAAAGTGTATTTGTGTTACCCTGATTAATGAGTCTTTCCTTGCGGTTGTTAGTAGAGGAAGGTTTTGTTTTATGGAATCTCTTGCTGATTTTAAACGGCTTTGTTGATCGGAGGTGCCCAACATATTTGCCCACTGATTGATCTTTCGCCGGTCATTGCCGATTTCTTTCATTATTTTCGGCATCAATTCTTCCATTTTGGCTAACACTTCCTCGAGTTTCTTTATCTGCTCTTTTAACCTTTCAGTCTGTTGATCAATTTGTTTTATCTTATCATTGAGTTCGTCAGTCTTTGTTTTGTTCTCTTTTACCAGTTTGGCATATTCCAGTTCTATAGCCTGTTCCAGGTTGTCATACATCAGGTTAATGTCAGCAATAATTGATGCAGCAGTTGGCGTGATGTTTCTTTTTTTCGTAGTATCACGCTGCGCATAAAGACCCAAATTGCAGGACAACAGCATAACAATACAGGCAACGGCTATTCGCATAAAATTGTTTTTACGAAATTACGATATTTAAGAGATTAAATATCAAGACTTGCCAGTTGGATAATGGTATTGATCATTCTATGCTGGTAAAAATGTACGGTGGCAGCGAAGGAACAAATGAACAAATGAACAAAAAAGAAAATACAGCCCTGCCGTTTGTACTGGCTGCAAAAAGACTAAGATTTCCGGCGAACCAAACCCTGAATTTTACGCCGTGGCGGGTGTACTGAGCCTGTCAAGTATCTTTCACCCGCCACCGGACTTTAGTTAGTTTCTTAAGCGTAATGAAGATTTTTTATTTATTCGTGTGGTTGGCGGAGGACAACCCCAGCTATTGTTAGTTTATGATAATGCTTATAAAAACACCAACTCAAGCAAGCCGCATTTCTTACAATGATGGTAATCTCTTGCACTGCTATATAAATATTCTTCGGCTTTATCAACAATGCCTGCTTCTACAGGATTGTTATGAATATAGTTCAACTTCTGTACAATAAAGCCTGAACTGAATAATTCCTTTGGCTGATTATCTTGTCTCCAGAACTGGTTATTGGAATTACGACAGTTCTTTTCGCCTTGCTGTTTGAAAATTTTAAGCATCCAGTCCCTCCGGCTTTCTTGTTTATTGGTTTCAATGGCTTTGATGATCTGTTTGCTGGTAAACTTCTTGAAGTCACGCAAAATATCGCTGGTATCATTGTTTTTTGCTGATACAATCAGGTGAATATGGTTGCTCATCAGGCACCAGGCATGTAACAGTAAACCTCTCTCCTGCTGGCAATGACGCATGCTGTCTACTACAATATCCCGGTATTCTTTTCTTGTAAAAACGTCCACCCATTCGACCACAGCAAATGTTATGAAATGAATAGCCTCTTTGTTCCTGATCTTATAACCACCGGTACCCATAGTAAGCTATATGCTTCAGGAAAGCTGGCCTGAGTTTGCAACTCAGGCCAAACTAACCTGAAACGTTACTGTTATTATAACT
>JBGPKR010000245.1:0-3990 GCA_041486045.1 Chitinophagaceae bacterium
CTTATCAGTTCCGACAGCCATCCAGTTTATGAAAGAAAACAATTGGGACGAAGTGCGACATGCATGTCACCTCCTGCTTCGCCAGGCAATCGAGCGAATTTGCCAGTTGACCGTTCTACCACCGCTCTATCCGCTCGATTCCAATTTTTATAGTCAGATGGGGATTGCCCCGCTGCCCCACTCGGATATTGCTATCCTTAAAAGTCGCCTGTACGATGAATTCAAAATAGAAATACCTCTGGTCCAATGGCAGGATCAACAGTTCATCCGTATTTCTGTACAAGGCTACAATGCCCAGGATGATATTGTATACTGCGGATAACTTTAAAAAATATTTTGTGAAAGAATATAATACAGAAACGTTGAACAATGCATACAAATACCAGAATTGAGCACATTCCCGTGGCTGATAAAGCAGGTCAAGGTAAGAAGAAGGAGTTGGATGAGCATTAGTATATTTTGTAAAAAACATCTGCAGTGTAAGCTGCAGAATTCCCCATAAAAAATAAGGATATAATATTGTCCGGGCCCTTCCTTCGATGTATTGTTTTATGCCTTTTTTCTGCAGGCTTCTTAAAATAAATAAACCGGAAATGATAAAAAAAAGCGGCATTCTGAAACTATACAAAGATATATTGGCGTATTCCAGGAAATTATAATCCTTCACAGGAATACCTGCTTCTTTGGAGCCTTCATATACATGCCGGTAACATACCAGCATAATGGCTATACCTCTTGCGTAATCTATCCATTTGAGCCGCGAAGCTTTCATTGATCAGGATTTATAACATTAGAAGTTAATATTCTCCACCTGTACATTATTCAGAATGGCGCCCCTGTTTTTTCCCACCAATGAATTGATAAATTGAATGGATTTATTGTCCGCCTGGGAAACAGGTGATGCTGCAGAGAATACAGTGAAAACTTCTTCAGCATAGGAAGCAAGCTCACGGCTATCAGCAAAATCATTGAGAGCAGCTCCTTCTATCAGAATAAAATCAAATTCATCTTTAAGCAATTTTAAAAACCGTTCCAGGTTTATATGATGCAATGCTTCTGAAGGCGTAAAATTCCCTTCTCTGCAGCCAATGATATGTAACCCGTCAATGGACACGGTATCGTGCAATAGTTGCTGATTTTTTAATGGAATATCAAACCTCGCAACCTCAGCAATATCCTGTATTAACACCGCCGGATGGTGCTTTTGAGTAATAGTATTGTTTCCAAAATTCAGGTCAAGGATCATTATCCTCTTTTTGTTCAATAAAAGACTTGCAGCAAGAGACTCAATAACAGTAGTTTTACCAGCCTGCTTTTGCGTGCTGGTGATCAGGAATATTTTATTTGGGCTACTAAGTAATTCATACCTCAGCTTCCGGATATTGTTTTTATATAAAATCTGTCTTAAATGCTTCTTCCCCATGTAATCTGTCATCAAAATCTCCTGTTCCGTTGTTTTTTTTAAGGGAATATTGTTTAATATGCCCGCTACATTTAATTTAACCTGTTTTCTGAATAATGTGGGTGTTTTTGTCCGGGGGTCAAATACCTCCAAAAGCAAAAAAATCACAGACGAAAGAAAAAACATTGATACACCAGACAAGATCATAGTAATCATTGTCTTTTTTGATTCGGGACCCAGGGCCGGCTGGCCCACAGCTGTTTGAATAAAGTTTGTTGTAGGATCATCCTTGACTAACCCTTCCGCTTTATAATATTTTTCCGTCACGGTACTCATCATGGCATTCTCTATGTCTAACTTACTTTTTATTGCATTAATCGTGACATCACTTCCCACAGGCGCCGAATTGGCCATGTTTGTGTATTTCCTTATCCGTGCTGAATAATCTTCAATGGTTGAATTAGCCGCATTTAAAAGTGCATTCTCTTCACTGATTTGAGTTTTAATGTCATCAATTTCTTTATTTTTTACACCATTATCTTTTTTGGAAGATACCATGGATGATTTTAAATTAATTTCTGTCCGTAAATCGCTTATTTGTCTTTCCAGCACAGGATCGCTTCCTCCTTTTTTCGCAAGTTCTGCAACAAGATTATTTTTTTTGTTGACCAGTGCCATAACTTCCTCATTACTGGCTGCCCCCCCGGTAGAGGCCAATCGGGTCTGCAATATATTAAGCCACTGAACTAAATAATTCTTACGGTTAAGATGTTCGTTTTGTTTGCTTTTTTCTTCAGCAAGTCTTGTCTCAAGTTCTTTTACCGTTTCCATAGCACTTGTGCTCAGACTTACCGGGTCTATACTGCCTTGTTTCACTCTTTCATTGAACAGCAACCTGCCAAGACTATCAATATTATTTTGTTGCGCGGTAACCATCGTTTTAATTTCACCGGCATTTTCTTTTGAACGTTGTGAACTTAGATTTTTATAATAGTTTAAAAACTCATCTCCCATGGAATTCACTACCAATGCAGAAAGGTTGGGATTTTCTGACCAGTAAGTTATATTGAGGTAATCTGTCCGCCCGACCCTTTCAATTAACAGGTGGGAACGAATGTTATCATAATCATATCCGTATAATTTAAAATATTCAATTAATGTTTTTTCTTTTTCAGTATTGGAGGAAAGTAATTTATTTTGGATAATGGCTTCCCGTAAGATAAAAATGGCAGTATCAGGGTTCATTGCTTTATACAAATCAGATGCCTTACTTTTTTCTGACAGCCTGATATAAGCTGCAGCCGGATTTACCAGGTCGTGGAAGAGTAATTTGTAGGCGATAGCATTAATTACTTTTGGCGATTTAAAAGTTTCAATAGCATTATTAAACTTCATATCAGCCGTGTAAATATCTATTCCTGAACTTCCATCCACCAACCTTACTTTCTCAGCAGTAAAGCCCGTGGAATACTGGGCCTGGGACTTGAAAGCCTCTTTTTTATTGCGCAGGAAAAAGAAAGCCGCCACAACCGCTAAAAAAGAAAGGATGCCAATAATCCACTTTTTTCTTAATAGTACTTTAAAAAAATAAATTAAATCCATAGTTACATTGCAGTTTATTAGGGCAACTTAAATTTCTGATCAGTATAGTACCTGATGCAATTATGATACTTACTGATTTAAATTAATTTTTGGGCCGATGATATTTCATTTTTGTATTAAAATAGATTGAAAGCCTTCTCATCTCTTTTACAATCCTGACTCTAAGTGCGCGGCTAAAACTACCGCTTTTCTTTAACGTACGTACTCCTGTCCATACCCTGTTCCTGTTAGAACGTATTTGTTTTACTTTTCCATACTTCATCAGATCATAACACATCCTGCCATCTTCGCCATGCGTTTTATTCAAGTAAAATCCTTCCTTCAAACCGTATTCTTTAACAAAACCCATGCTCATTCCGTACGAATTCAAAAAAGGTCGTTTAATATGCCTTACTTCAGCAATTAAATCTTTGAATGTCTCCAGGATAAAAAGTTTCCACCGAGCAAATCCCTTTTCAGACATAAAAGAATAACGTCCGTACACACTTACAACTCCTTTTGTTTGTAAACCCTGAACCATTTTGCTTACCCAACAGTCAGGATAAATACAGTCGGAATCCCCTAATAATATATATTTTCCGGATGCATGCTCCATACCCATTTGCCTTCCGGGTCCCCAACCCTGTATTGGCTGAAAATAATTCTTTATATGAAGCTTATTAAGTGTGTCGTGGGTTTTATCGGTGGAATTATTATTTACCACAATAATTTCAAAAGGAATATCTGTTTTGGTTTTTGAAAGACTCCCCACCGTTTTTAAAATATCCACTTCCTCATTCCAGGCAGAGATCACAATACTAACCAATGGATTTTCTGATTGAACTTTATCCAGCCTTTCATTTATTTCATTGAAAACAGGGGCCGGGATCTGGTCAGAACTGGCATAGGGGTACTCAAATTCTTTTATCCATTGCGGATTTTTGAAAAAATTCATGGCACTTAAATCTGGATAAATCAGAACAATATAAAAGAAAAATCCTGAAAAA
>JBGPKR010000246.1:0-3982 GCA_041486045.1 Chitinophagaceae bacterium
AAACTTTTTTTAAAATTTACGAGCTAACTACATAGTACAGAAATTATTCCTCCCACGTAGCAATTGCATCAACATCCCAGATTCTAGAATTCTTGTTCATAACAGTAACGTTTTTAAGCCTTTCGTAAATCAATTTACCTTGTAAAAGTTGTCAGAAACTACTGAGAAGACAATCAGGGTTTTTTCTATTTAAACGACTTAATCCCTCGGAAATGCAGTACAGAAAAGGGGTTTATCCATTATTATGTCGTATCTACACTATCAGTAAACAAGTAATATTACTAGGTAAAAAACGTAAATTTACGAGTATAAAAATAGTAAACTTACCGGGGAAATTCACGGTTATTAACAGCTGTGGATAAGAAGGGGGTTAAGGTTTCGGGTCTAAAATTGCCTTTTGTAAATACTTAAAACTAAGGCGAACCTGGATAATCAGAAGAGCTATAAAAGCAAAGAAGTTGATTGATATTGGATTTGGCTAATGGTCTTCAATGGAATTGGAAATTACATTCTGGACGGTTTTATAAGAACATTGGACGATTTGAGAGGCTCGATCCTCCATCAATCAACTTGATTCAAAAATATATCCACAACCGGGTGTGCACAAGAGCAGTACTTCGCGGTTTGGGGCATTCGGTATTTACTGTGTAGTTCGGAGTGTTCCGTTATGGAAATGAAAATACACGGTAAGGGGAATGAAAATATACGATTAAGGGTTTAACCTCACCGCATCATCTTACAAATTGTCTGAATCTTTTCATTCACCCCTCTCCATAGGGAGCAAATTGTGTAGTCAGGACATAAGTAATAATCTCTTTGTGATCCCCGTGAAAAACTTAGTGCCTTTGTGGTATAAATATTTAAACTACAGAGAACTCAAGCAAAAACACAAAAACAAAAGTTGTGTTGTGAATACATACATCCCCTAAAGAGGAGGGATAGAAAATTGTTGAGGTGGGTAAAATTCTGCCTGGGTAAGGTTAAAACGTTACTACACCTTGCTTAATGGCTACCATGGCCAAACCAACCCGGCTTCTTACATCTAATTTGACGAACAGTTGATCTCTTAATGTATCAACCGATCTTGGATTCAACCCCATTTGCTGTGCTATTTCTTTATAAGTAAGATCTGAACAGGCTAATTTCAGAAACTGTAATTCCTGATCGGTCAGTATTGCTTTTTGTAAATTCATGGTGCCATCAGGATTATTTCTGAAAAGGTTCATCAGTCTGCCCGTAGAATGATTGGAATAATAGTAACCTGAGTTGACAACAGACTGAATGGCAAATTTTAACTCAGACGGATGAATATCTTTCTTCAAAAAACCATTTACGCCCGCTTTCAGCAGGCGGATAAGCGAAAGTTCAGAATCATACATGGTAAGCATAAGTACCTGCACCTTCGGGGCATTTTTCTGCAGCCATGCCGCTGTTTCAAAGCCATCCATTTCAGGCATGTTCAGGTCCAGCAGGACTACATCGGGCAGATAGCCTGCCGTAATATAATCAATAAGTTCTCTGCCGGTACCGGATTGATGGATGATCTTACAGTTGCCAAAACTGTCAATCAATTGTGCCAGTGCATTGCGTAGCAGAATATGATCATCTGCCAGCGCCACTTTTATCGGGTGTGTTGAAAGTTTGCTCATTATTTTTTAAAGGAATAGTAAAGTTAAGTGATGAGCCGTGACCCGGGCGGCTCTCAATGATCATTGTGCCGCCAAGCATTTTGGCCCTTGTTGCCATATTCTTCAAACCGGCCTGCCGGTATTTAGCAGATTGTTCTGTATCAAAACCAATCCCGTTATCTGTAATAGTAAAGAGCATTTTCATATCAGTATAATGAAACTGCAGGCTTGCACTCCGGGTCTTTGCATGTTTAATGATATTGTTAAATGCTTCCTGTATAATGCGGAAAATAATCAGTTCCTGCTGTGCATTCATATATACCGGTATGCCGGTAAGGGTGTAATCCAGGGTAAATAATCCTGCTAACCGGATGCGTCTTATTTCTTCCTCTACTGCCCGCAGCAACCCCTGTTGAATAATGATATCTGCATTCATCCCCTTTGAAATATCACTGAGTTCAGCTATGGATTTGGTAAGCAACTCTACAGAATTGTATAGTTTATCAGATGAGCTTTCTTTATCATTCCAGTCGAAAGTGTTCAATTGCAGTTTGGCCAGGGTAAGAGAAAGGCTGATATTATCATGTATTTCCCGGGCAATATGCTGAAAGGTTTGTTCCTGGATCTCGAGTTGTGTATTCAGCAGGGTTTTTTCGTTGTCTTGTTTTATCTGCAGGATATCTTTTTCAAAACCCTGTTGTTTTTTGCGGTAGAGGTATAGCATAAAGACTATAAAAGCCACCATGAAAATGATTAGCCCCGAGACCACTACCAGGAAAACAACTATATCGTAAGGGGTTTTTTGCATAAAAAAGCTTTTATAAGAAAGAGAATATTGACAATAAATGGAATGTAAAAGAAAGTTGCTCCTATTATGCCAAAAAGCTCAGGATAAGAATTAACTAAATACCTTCTTATAACGTAAAAAGGAACTGAAATAAAGCAATAGAAAAAAATCCCAGTAACAATCCAAAATGATGGCTTTTCGGTAAGCCGGAGAGTTGATTTGGTTTTAAATAGCTGTAAAAAATAGTAAACACAGGGTACTAACAGAAACAGAAACTCGGTTGCACCAATTATAACTGTAATATAATCATAGCGGGTTGTAATAAAACCAAACTTTGTGGTAATAAAAACTATTAGTATTAAACTATATAATACCGTAAGGCCAGTTAAGATTTTTTTTATTTTGTTTCCTTCCAATATTTTACTGAAAAAATAGAAATATACCAGCAGCTCCACATAGGCGACAAGGGTATTTGATGTATTCGGGAAATAAGAATTAAAATTTCGGGAAATGCTGGTGTCAATCTTTATATACCAACCTGCCAGGAGGATGCAAAAATCAAATGCTATATAGGCAATAAAAAACTGCCCAGCTTTATCCTTTCTTACATACAACATGCCAATGATAAGCGCTGCCAACTCTGCAATGAACGTCATCAATTGAGTGTAATAAGTATTTTGAAATTGATCTATTAGCCTGCTAAAATCCATTCGTTAATTTTAATGCGACTAAGGTAAATACTGATAATGTAAATCACGGGTACCCGGCTTTCCGAAAAAAACATTTAAAAATGTTTTTTTCCCCGCGCGGTATATAATGACAACTGCAGTTTTGGAAAATTTAGCCCGATTAATTAGTCGTTACACTAACCTTTCCTTTACCCTCAGCCCTTCTCTTTTTCTTATTGCTAACAATGCTTCTTTCCTGATGCTCTCGTGGCTAGACTGTTAAGGAGAGGGATGGGCTAATCCGTTGAATGGATCGAAAGAGGAGTTGGACTGAGAAGAATAAGGATTTCAGGAAGAATTATTCCAAATGCGGTTTATACGAAAAAAGAGTACTTTTACGCAAACTACACCCAATAAATTAACTGCAAAACCGATACCTCATGTCCAGCCAGGAAATAAAAGTTGCCATTGCTGATGATCACAAAATATTCCGTGACGGAATAAGAATGGCGCTGAAAGACAAGGAATACCTGAAGATCGTCTGGGAAGCAGAGGATGGAAGGGACCTGATGCATAAGCTGAAGCTGAAACTTCCCGATGTTATTTTGATGGACATCCGGATGCCTGAAGTGGACGGCATCAATGCCATCAGCATTATCCGCAAAGAATACGAGGCGCTCAAGATCATTGTGCTTACGATGTACGATGACCAGGAGATGATCACAAGAATGATGGAAATGGGCGCCAATGCCTACCTGACCAAGACCACCGACCCCGAAGAGATCTACCAGGCCATTCTTACCTGCATGAATGATGATTTTTATTTTAATGAACTGGTGAATAAAGCCGTGCTGCTGAAACTGCAGCATAAAAAAACGGTCAGGCAATTTTATCCCAAC
>JBGPKR010000247.1:0-3978 GCA_041486045.1 Chitinophagaceae bacterium
TCAACCATTGCAACGGCACAACCTGCAATAAAAAGATTGCTGTACACCAGGAAGGTGAGAAACTTTTGTATAGGTTTCAATAAACTCAGGGTTTTTTAAGCCTGATTTGACTTGATTCACTATAATTACTTCTGTGGGAACTCTTGTCTTTTAAGATCAAACCCAACGATGCGGTGGTATCTTTTGATACTCCGGGTAAAAACCGGAGATCAGGATGATTGTTGGTATTATATTCGAACGTCACATCAATATCCGCTTCCTGTGTTTTTGGAGGTACATCAAGCGGTGCAAACGGGTAACGGAAAGTATCTTTTCTTACAACGGTTGCGCCATTATACCACTTGTAAACAACCAATACCGAATCAATATCCCCCTCCAGGTCGGTATATTTGCCTTTCATAATAAGTATGTCGCCGCTAAAAACCACAGAAGGAGAAATTGATTTCACAGTAACCTGCGGCTCCGTTGTGAACTTATCTTTGGTACAGGCAAAAGCAATTATCACAAGCATAAACAAAACAAAGAGGCTGGATCTCATTAGAGTAATTTAAGTGAAAACAAATTTACTGATTTTGACAACACAAAATAGCTATGCCGGCAGAATGGGATCATAAAGTTTTTGGGGTAAAAGAAGAGAATTTTGAGACATTGGCCCTCGGGGTTTTCAACTTTCAACAGGAGAACAACCCGGTTTATAAAGCTTATTTACAGGCTTTAAAGATCGACCCCCAACGGGTTCAGTCAATTGAACAAATACCCTTTTTGCCCATCCGCTTCTTTAAATCCCATGAAGTAAAGACCGGTTTATTTGAACCACAGGCCGTTTTTGAAAGTAGTGGAACCAGCGGCAGCATCAGCAGCCGGCAACTGGTGAAAGACATTTCGTTGTATGAACACAGTTTTACAAAGGGGTTTGAATTTTTTTACGGCCCGGTAAAAGATTGGTGCATTATAGGATTACTGCCATCTTACCTGGAACAGAAAACCTGCCTGCCGGCAGGCAGGAACTCGTCACTGGTTTATATGGTGGATAAACTGATGGATCTAAGTGAACATCCGCAAAGCGGTTTTTACCTGTATGAATATGAAAAACTATTTGCTGTTTTAAATGAGTTAGAAAAACATCATCAAAAAACATTGCTGATCGGGGTCACGTTTGCGTTGCTGGACTTTGCAGAAAAATATTCTTTACCACTTAGCCATACAGTTGTGATGGAAACAGGTGGGATGAAGGGGAGGAGGGAAGAAATGATACGGGAAGAAGTGCATTCAGTTTTGAAACGATCATTTTCACTTGATCATATTCATTCGGAATACGGGATGACTGAACTTTTATCCCAGGCTTATTCAAAAGGCAATGGAATTTTCAATTGTCCGCCGTGGATGAAGGTTTTGATAAGGGATGATGAGGATCCGTTGTTTGTACAGTCTTTAGTCGGTTCACTTGCATCTGAGACTCGACTACTGACTCATGACTCCGAACTCCCGGCTCCGGACTCACGACTAATGACTAACGACTCAGGACTAACGACTCTCACCGGAGCTATAAACGTCATCGACCTCGCCAATATTTATTCCTGCTCCTTTATTGCTACCGATGATGTGGGCAAACTTTACCCGGATGGTGGCTTCGAAGTGCTGGGGCGTATGGATGGCAGCGATCTGAGAGGTTGCAGTTTGATGGTAGTTTGAGATCAAGATCAGCTAAAAAGAACCCGGGATGAATTATATTGGCGGGAATTAGAAAATTAAAGATGCGCATTTTACTGACAGGGGCGAATGGTTATATCGGTATGAGGTTATTACCGGTGTTGGTAGAAGCCGGGCATGAAGTAACTTGTGTGGTCAGGGACCGCAACCGGTTTAAACCCTCAGCGGATCTGCTGAATAAAATTGATATCATTGAATTTGATTTTTTGCAACCGGAAAATGCACTGCAGCATTTTAATAAAAAATATTTTGATACAGCCTATTACCTCATTCATTCCCTTGGTGATACCTATACAACGCTGAAGGAGTATGAGATCAGGTCGGCCGGCTGTTTTGTACTCGTTGCATCACTTACACAGGTTAAGCAGATCGTTTACCTGAGCGGGATCAGCAATGAAAAAAATCTTTCAAAACACCTGTTGGCCCGGAAAGATGTAAAAGAAGTGTTTATCCGGTCGGGTATACCCTATACCATTTTTGAAGCAGGCATTATTGTTGGTTCCGGCAGTATATCTTTTGAGATCATCCGGGACCTTACAGAAAAATTGCCCATAATGATTGTTCCCCGTTGGCTGAATTCCCGCTGTCAACCCATTGCCATACGAAATGTGATCAATTATTTACACAGGTGCCTGCTGGATGAAAACACTTTTAACAGGGTTTTTGAGATCGGTGGCCCTGATGTGCTGACTTATAAACAAATGCTTAAGGAATTTGCAGCCGTACGTGGTTACAGGCGTTATATTATTTCATTACCGGTACTTTTCCCCGGTCTTTCCGTTTACTGGTTATATCTTACCACCTCTGCCAATATTAACATTGCACGCCAGCTGGTGCAAAGCATGAAAAATGATGTGATCTGTAAAGAGCATTCGATCCATGACATCATTCCCCAGGAACTTTATTCTTACCACGAAGCGATCAAAATGGCTTTTCTTAAAATCGAGCAAAACATGGTGGTGTCAAGCTGGACGGATGCTGCAGCGAGCAGTCTCGGCCGGTTAGACGTTAATCAATATGTGAATGTGCCGGTGAATGGCTGTTATAAAGATCGCAGGTGGATAGAAATTGATAAAGACAAGGTGGAGGAAGTGGCCGGTCGTTTCTTTGGGATCGGTGGAAATCATGGTTGGTATTATGCCGATAAATTATGGAGGCTCCGGGGGTTTATGGATAAATTAGCCGGGGGCGTTGGCATGACCAGGGGAAGAAGAAGCGATGTGGACATTCAGCCGGGTGATGCGCTTGATTTCTGGAGGGTGTTGCTTGTTGACCGTAAAAACTACCGCTTGCTTTTGTTTGCTGAAATGAAACTGCCGGGTGAAGCCTGGCTTGAATTCTCGATTGTACAAAATGAAAATCGCTGCCTGTTGAAACAAACAGCCACTTTCCGGCCAAGGGGGATTTTAGGCCGGAATTACTGGTATGCCATGCTTCCGTTTCATTATTTCATTTTCAGGAATATGCTGAAGCGGATCGCGGGGAAAAAAAGATAAAGCAATTACTGATCCATTGCAGCCTGACTTACATTTATATTACCGGGAAAATTTTAATAAACTTTTATTCATTTCTTCTTTAAATTACTTTTGAGGACCATATAAATATGAAAAAAATAATCTTCTTTATCCTGGCTGCTCATTCAATTGTAAATGGCTATTGCCAGACAGTTGAAGAGTATTTTAACAAAGGAAATGCAAAGATAAATGCGCAGGACTACCGGGGTGCTATAACAGAATATAACAAGGCGATCGGGATCAATCCTAAAATTGCAGTGATCTATTGCAACAGGGGAACCGCAAAACTAAACCTGCAGGACTACAACGGGGCAATTACAGACTTTGATAAAGCGATAGAGATCGATCCCAGGTTGGCAAATGCTTTTTATAACAGGGGACTTGCAAAAGATGCCCTGCAGGACTATAAAGGCGCTATAGCAGACTATGACAAGGCTATCGGAATTAATCCAAAATATGTGGATGCATATAATAACAGGGGGAGTGCAAAACATGCGCTGCAGGACTACAAGGGCGCTGTAGCAGACTTTGATAAAGCGATAGCGATCAATCCTAAGTTTGCAAAAGCCTATTATAACAGGGGACTTGCAAAAGAAGCGCTGCATGATTATAAAGGCGCTTTAGCAGATTATGGTATGGCTATCGGGGCTGATCCTGAATATGTAGATGCATATAACAACAGGGGGAGTTTAAAACTTGCCCTGAAGGACGACAAAGGTGCAATAGCAGATTTTGATAAAGCGATAGAGATCAA
>JBGPKR010000248.1:0-3949 GCA_041486045.1 Chitinophagaceae bacterium
GCCAATGAATTTTTGTTCCACTGAAATTCATAGCCCCAGGAGCCGTTAACCGTGGTTAGATCGAATAAGGCCCTTCTTTCCGTGGCAGCAGCATTAAACGAGAACACTGTTCTTGCATTTTCCTTCAATTTCTTCGGAATGATCCTGCCGATCCCGACCGGTCGTGGGAAATAGATGGAATGACTGAAACTTAACTGCCTTGTCTGAACAAATTTTACTTTAGTAACAGTATCCCTGCCTGTTTCAATGCCAAAGCGGATGCTGGTGCTGGATTGATTGGCGGCTTTCCACACATTGCGGTTTTGAAGCCCGAAGTTTACATTGAAGCCGGCTAAATTTCCGGACACTGCGCTTTGGTTGAAACTTCCTTCGAGGTTGGCGGTGAACCCGAACTTCCTGGCCGGAGTTAAGCGGATGGTGAAATCAACGGTGTCCTGGTCTTTACGGGGCAGCTGTTCAATATTCACCAAACGCCAGGTGCCAAATGAATTAAAACGGTTGATGGTTTTAAAATAATTACGCTGGTCATATAGACTGTCATGAAGCAGGTAAATATTTGGCGGGAAAATTCTTGGCTTAAACAGGTTGCGGTAATAAATTATCCGAACAGCATCTATGGTAGTTTCTTTGGGGCTATAGTCGGCAGTGTCCTGGTTATAATCAGGGTATAATTTTATGTTTCCGATAAAATATTTTCTAAGCCTGCTGCTGTCAAAACCCGGCTTCAGTCTTATTTCAAGATCTGCGGTTGGATTTTTTCTTTGCTCTTTCAGTTTTTCCAGCATCTCAATTTGTTCAAACGGGTCCAGGTTAGGATTCAATAATGACACATCCACGGTATCCCACAATCCCTGCAGCAGGTCCCTTCCGAATTTTAAATAACCATTATTACGGTAAAGATTGGTCAGCCTGTCCAGCTCTGATGAAATGGTAGCTTTGGCAAATGGTTCTCCTTTTTTAAGCAGCGATTCTTTCTGGCTCCCCGTGGCCAGTTGCTGCAGTTCCTGTTGTTTGATATTATAGCTGATGGAATCAAGCCGCACGGGTTTACCGGGAGTTACGTTGAAACTGACTGTTGTACGGAACTGGTCCTGTTCAACCGTATCGATAAGGGCATTGTAAGTAATAGTATCTTTAAAATATCCCATGGAAACAAGCAGTGCCCTCATATAAACGACAGACTTGTCGGCATTGGCAGGGTCATAAAGCGGCGGTTTTTTCATAACACTGTAAAATACTTTTGAAACGGACCTTGCTCTCATACTGTCATCCAGCTGGCCCCTTAGCCTTGAGGCAAGTATCGCGGCCGAATCGCTTGATAAGTTACCGTTAATGTTGATATTTGTTTTATAAACGAAAGGTTTGCGGGACGGGTAATTTTTAACAATAGTGCAGGAAGCCGCCATGACCAGGCAAAGACCTGCAATCAAGAAATTGCGGAAGCCATGATGAAAATAAGGATGGTGGGTTACCATAATTTGAATGGACAGGTATGCTAAGTAAACAGAAGATCAAAGATATTCAAACTTTAGGCCAGAAAAAATTCAGGCAGCAGGAGAGGCTTTTCATTGCAGAAGGGCCAAAACTGGTAAAAGAATTATTGGATGCTGATGCTTCCATGCTGGAAGAAGTATTGGCTTTAAAAGAATGGATCACTGACAATGAAAAAATATTAGTTAAAATAACAGTAACGGAGATAACAGAAACGGAGTTGGAAAGAATTTCACAATTGACCACTCCTAATAAAGTGCTGGCCATTGTCCGGCAGTTTGAGGAGGACAAAGAAATAATAACAAAAGGAAGGATCACGTTGGCACTTGACGGCATCCAGGATCCCGGTAATCTCGGCACCATTATCCGCACGGCAGACTGGTTTGGTATAGAGCAAATTGTTTGCAGTAATGATTCAGCCGAAGTTTACAATCCCAAAGTGGTGCAGGCAACAATGGGCAGCATTGCGAGGGTGAAAGTTATTTATACTGATTTGAATCAATGGCTTGTTGAACAAAAAGATATCAGCATTTATGCTACAACACTGGAAGGAGAGGATGTAACGGCAGTAAAAAAAATAAAGGAAGGGGTCATTATTTTCGGCAACGAATCGAAAGGCATTAGTCCTGACATATTGAATCTGGCGACTGTAAAACTTACTATTCCCAAAAAAGGAAAAGCAGAATCATTGAATGCTGCGGTGGCGGCGGGGGTGCTGTTGGAGTATTTGGTATAACGTTTACGACTTGTCGCAGGGCTGGTATTAGAATTCCGTCAGCCCGGTTTTGCGGCAAACCGATGTTGTGCGCAGGTTATTCAATTTTAAAGTTGATATTGTCAATGTTTTGATTGTAATACTTCATTAACGTATTCTCTAAGTTCTTATCTTTTTCCATAAAGGCATAACATATATTTTTTACTGTCGTTAAATGCGTTTGGAAGTCAATGAAGTGTTCTTTATTGTCCCTTGATGCTTTTGTTAGGAAATTGTTGAAGTCGTCAATAAATTTTGATTTTTTTCTTAAGCTTGTGAAAATTGCTTCAAAGCAAAAAGCTTCTAAGACTGTATAATCCCGTTTTGTTTCGAGCTCTGCAATACCATTTATTCCGATGCAAATATGGTATCCGATTGCTGTGTCCTTCTCGCTTATATTGTCGCACATAAAGAAACGTGATGCAACTCTCATCAGTTCGGGGACAGTAAAGCTTAACGATTTATTGCTCCTTTGGGATCTGTCGCCACTTGTTAATAGAGTAAAGTAGTTGTAGAATGTGTCGGTTGATATAGCCTTACAAAACCTACTATTTAAACTGCTGCTATCAAAGGTTTTGTCTCCCTTGGCGACCGATGTAAAAATCTTGGTAATTATGTATTCAAATCGACGAGAATGTTCTTGTATGAAAGCAGAAACTTTGTCGTTTGTGATTTTATTGATCTCTGCCGAGGCAGTCTTATGTGACTTTCCATCTGCAACATAATGTCCTGTCTTAATGTTGAAATATTGACAGAATTTATCTTTATCAATTTCATCTTTGTAAAGTTTGTCCCTACAGGATAAAAGACAAAGCAAGGATCCTATTAATAATGAGGTTAAATTACGCACAACATTTTGCTTTACGCGGTTTCTTGTTCAGAAAATTACTGAAATTCAACCAGAAACCAGAAACAAGCAACCAGTAACCAGCTACCTGAACTGTATCGCCTTCACCGGTTGTATCCTTCTTACGAGATAAGAAGGGATCATCAGCACCAAAAAACAAATGAGCAAAGTGCCGGCACAAATGGCGCCTACCTGCCACCAGACAATTTTAACAGCCGCAGCGCTCATGTAATAAGCTTCTTCCGGGAGTTTGATAAAACTGGTTGCATCCTGCAACCAGAGAAGACCAAGACCAAAAGCAGCGCCTAAAACAATACCGGTAGTGGTGATGATAAGTGAATGACGCAGAAATATTTTCTGTACCGTCCAGTCAGTGGCGCCGAGTGATTTTAATATGCCGATCATCCTTACTCTTTCCAGCACTAATATGATAAGACAGGTGATGAGATTAATAACTGCTACAATGATCATAAACGCAACCAGCACATCGCGGGTTACATCCTGCATATTCAGCCAGTCAAAAATATTCGGTGAAATATTTTTTGCACTTACGGTATTCCAGGTGTCCGGGAAATCATCCATATTGTAGATCTCACTCACTGCCTGGTCCATTTTCCGGTAATCATTCAGGAAAATTTCATAACCGCCTATTTCATTATCGGAAGAACTGTCTTCGCTGTTGTCCCTGTTCAGTTTTTGAATGAGTTTGATATCACCGATGGCGAATGTTTTATCATATTCTTCAATACCTGTTTTATAAATCCCTGTTTGAATGCGTATGGAGCGTTTTGCTGCAATTTGGGTACACCAGATATGGGATTGAAAGCGGATCTATCTGCATGTTGCACACCTGGGGA
>JBGPKR010000249.1:0-3949 GCA_041486045.1 Chitinophagaceae bacterium
CTATTTCTTTTTTCAGGTCGGCAATCTGCTTTTGAATTTCCATCTGCATCTCTTTTTTCGATGGTATTTTCTCATCCTGCGAAATGGCTGTTTGCGTTAATAAAGCGGTTAACAGTATGAAAATTACAATACGCATAGTTCAATTTTTTCTGATCATAATTTTATAAATTCCATCGTTCGATTATTTGTTTATTCATTGTTTTGCCTGATAAAATATTGTTTTATTCAACTTACCCTTAAAAGGCAGAAATTCATTGCTTGTATTTCCGGCAGCATTCCAGCTCCAGCGACTGTCTATTCCTGATTCCTGTGAATCGGGATCGGCCAATGCCGTACCGTCTTCATTCAATTGAACATTCAGCCCAACCAGGTTCCCCCATTTGTCGTATTCAATAGAAAATTGAGATGGATCTTTATCTTCGGCATTCAGCGGTGCACTTCTTTGATTAATGATTTCTGTTTCCGTATAGTCATAAAAAGCGAATGGCCCTCTCCTCATGTTATTTAATGGTCCCCTGTTTTGATTACCTTTCTTGCTGATTTGTCCCTGTCCTTTCTGAACAGGAGGTTTTCTTTCTTCTATTTTTGAATTTGGATCTTTTTCTATGGTATTGCACTTAGCGGTAAAGCCTACGAGGGGAGTTTTGAGGGTTTTTATAAATTCACAGGGTAACTCGTATTTGACAAGAGGGGTCAGAACATCCTTAACAGGTAAGCCCCTTTTTTTCCGGACTTCGTTTCGACCACAATTATTCACAAGATATTCCTGCTCTTTTACTATCCTTAAACCGTAATCCAGGAATTCCTGGAAGGCAGAATTTTCCAGCCGTCTCCTTAGTATAGTTTTATCCAGGCTTGTTATTAAATCTGAAGTTTTACCGTCGATATCTTTGGGTGCATCCTGGAGAGCGTATATATTAATCTTCATCCATTTGTCAAGTTTGCCGGAATTATCGACATATATTTTCTTGATTTTTTTCATTCCTTTATTTTGAATGGCGGCAACCTTAGCCTGGTAGGCATTTACCCATGCATTAACCTGATCACAAGTGGGATTTTCGCCCGCCCCTGGTCTTTCGTAAGGAAGCCTGGCGAGAGGTATTACCACCTCATTCTCCCATATTGAATCGCAGTCGTGTAGAATTTCCTGCGGATCGATAATTATTCTTCTGCCAACGAAGGGGATGGGAAAATGGAAAAGGAATTGTGTGGCCAGCGACGCCATTCCTTCGGACTTTTCAGCATAAAACAACTCGATTGAACGTTGAGCCAATTTCCAGGCCGGTGAATTGTACGGTTCAAGAAACTCTCCCCGATATAATGAGTCGCTGGATAATTTCTCATTCCGACCCCTGACCTTTTGACTCAACACTTCATTTTCTCTATCCAGTTTTTCATTTAGATCCTGGGCACCATCCACAAACTTGTTTACGGCATCTACTTTTCCATCATCACCAATCGCTGACGGGAAGTCTTCCGGGAATAATTCAATCAGTGGAATTAAGCCAAGCGGATCAGTTTTCATCGGGTAATCCAATTCAGGCAAATCATCAAAGGTCAGTTGTATTCCTAATCTATTTAGTTCGTGCTCCTTTTCGGGGTCATAGTTTTCCCTGATTGCTTTTTTTAATGAGGATATGGCTTTTGCGGAATCACCTTCGGACTCGTAAATTTTAGAAAGTGTAGCATTAGCCATGGAATGAGTATTATAAAGATTGGTAGCACTGTCAAGATATTTTTTTGAATTCGTCATATCTCCCAACCCAAACCATGCCTGCCCGATATTATTTAAAATGGTGCTGTTCTTCGGGTACTTATTATTAAGCCATTGAAGAATGGGTAAAGCGGCCTGCTCAGCACCTGTCATGGAAAGAAAGGCCGCATAATTATTCAGGTTATCTGTATTGGTCATATCATCCATGCAGGCCCTGCCCATTATACACAATGCTTTTTCCCAGTGGCCATACATCCAGCAACCGCTGGCAGCATTGCCTGTTACATCCGTTGAATTGTATTTTGCTTTTGTTTCATTGTAAATCTTTAATGCTCCCGCTTTTTCAGTGGCCGGTATCATTTTTTCTACTTCTGTATTCACAGTTCTTACAAAAGAAGCAAGTTCAGCGTCACTGAGAATTTTTTTGGGAAGTATACTGATCCGGGTTATATCTCTTTTTGGAATACTATTGTTTTCTTCTTCTGCTGTTGCTGCTTCCTGAAAAGTTTTTTCAGACATACCGGATATACCCTTATACGTTTCTTCTATAGTAGCCAGTTGTTCTTTTAACATGCGCAGTTGCTGCTCCAGGTCTTTTACTGATTCAGGATCATCCTTTTGGGCAATGCCAATTTGTTTTTCAACTTCGGCTATTTCTTTTTTCAGGTCGGCAATCTGCTTTTGAATTTCTATAGTCAGTTCTTTTTTTGTAGGTTGCTGTGTAGGTTCCTGCGATAAAACAGTCTGTGCCACCAAAAAACTAACCAATAAAAAAATTATGATACGCATGGTATTTAATTTTTTGGTGGTTTATAATTTTATAAACTCCACTCTTCTGTTATTCGCTTTACCTGCTGGAGTATCATTTTTATCAATGGGTTGGCTTTCGCCTTTGCCATCCGTTTCCATCCGGCTTTCATCAATGCCAAATTCTTTTGCCAACGCTACTTTTACTGCTGCGGCTCTTCGTTTAGAGAGATCAAGATTGTCAGCATCCTTTCCATCCGCATCGGTATGGCCAACGATCTTTACTTTTAAATCTGCATTTTCTTTCAACACATTGGCTATTTCTTTCATGCTGCCATAAGATTCTGGTTTGATGTTGGCGCTGTTCACATCAAATAAAATTCCGTGAGTAACCCATTTGTTTTCCTTTAAAAATTTATTGCGTGTATCTGGTGCGCCAATGGCGAGGCGAAGATTGCCGAGATAATAAACCGAAGTGGGTTCTGCATATTGCAGAAAAAATATTAAAGAATTCAATTCAGCGTCAGGTGTAAGGGCTTTGGGAACATCCCATACTTTTTCTTCATTGAAATAAACCCTCACTCTTTCTTTTTGCCGCCAGATAGAAATATGTACGGGGTTGTTTTGATCACCAAGCTGTTTAGTTTCATTAGAGACGGCCGCTTCGCCGGTACCATTTTTCCTTCTTTCGGAAGATGACGAGCCGGTTGCACTACCCGTATTGCCCGGAAAAAACATTAGCGTAAAACGATTATTTGCCATTGTCCAGCTCTGGGGTTGGTCAGTATTCTGAAGCTGAGTGAGGCTGAAAGACAGAGCAACAGAATTTCCCCCGATGAAAGGAGAGCCATGAAGCAGATCGAATTCAAATGTGAAATCATCCGGAAGTTTATTTATAAATTCCGGAACAAACACTCCCGGCTTGGTGATCATAAGCCAGCGTCCGGTTTTTTTCTCAATGGTTACAATTTCAGCAGCCCCATTGGTATTCCACCCGGCAGGAAAATCGCCGATGTTTCCCGTTGAAAAATCTTCAAAACCAATTACTTTTTCTCCTGGCACAAAATCATATTTGCTGTAAGCTTTTATAGAAGAATTACCCTGGGTATTGACATCTTTACCAGTAGTATCTTTTTTGCTGTTATCATTTTCATTATTGGTTTTCTCATCTTTCTTTCCATTCGCTGCATCATCAACTTTTTTGTCAACTTTTTCTTTTATTTTTTTTAGTAACTGTGCTTGTACTATGGAAAAAGTGGCGAGCAAACTGAGCAGCAGAATTATTTTTTTCATACCTGGTTTTTTTGCAAATTAGAATTAGAATCCATCCGGGTCAATCACCCATTTGTTTTATACTGTTTATTGAAGAGGGCTTACAGAGATCGGTAAATGACTTACCTTAGTTTCCAGTTACTGGTTACTGGAAACCGGAAATAATGCGACAATTATTACGTACGATAACACTAGTGTTTGCCGTATAACCTGTTA
>JBGPKR010000250.1:0-3946 GCA_041486045.1 Chitinophagaceae bacterium
ATTCAGGTCGTAAAAAAAATAACCAGAACCGTAGAAGCTGCTGCTTTTTTTAATAAATGGTTTGGCTAGCGCATCAGCATAGGTTCTTCTTGCAGAAATAATAAATGAGGCTTTACCTGCCTGCCGGCCAGGCAGGTTCTTCTTCAGGGGCCCCTGTATCGAAAACCTGGATGCTATCAAACCAATGCCTCCATCCATCTGCAACTTATTGATGTTCCCGTCTTTCATGCTAACATCAACTACGGAAGAAAGTCTTCCGCCGTATTGCGCCGGCATGCCCCCTTTTATCAATGACACATTTTTAATGGCATCTGAATTAAAAATGGAAAAAAATCCAAACAGGTGACCGGTATTGTACACCACTGCATCATCCAGTAAGATCAGATTCTGGTCAGGCCCGCCGCCCCGAACATAAAAACCAGCATTGCCTTCTCCTGCATTGCGAACTCCGGGTAACAGCTGGATAGCTTTCAATAAATCCACTTCACCCATGAAGGCAGGAATATTCCGTATCTGGGTCATGGACAGATCCACTTTTCCCATCTGGGCATTCTTTACATTGGCATCACGACGTTTACTGTAAACAATCACTTCATTATTAAATGAGGTTTTGGAAAGTATTTCAAAGTTGAACGATTGGTTGTTTTTCAATTCAACCTGTATTGATTTCCCCAGGTAAGAAACATGTGAAACGCTGATGGTATAGGTTCCTTCATCAAGTGTAATGGAATAAAAACCGTATTGGTTACTGGCCACTCCTTTTGATTGGCCGTTCACAGAAACAGTTGCCCCGATAATTGATTCACCTGAAAGGCTGTCTTTTACATAACCATTTAAAGTGAAGCGGGTTTGTGCAGATGCAGAACATAGCAGCAACGACAACAGGGCACAACCGGCAATTTTTTGCATGTGATTATTACGATCAATTTACTTTTTTAATGTATCCGTCGGTGGATCAAACTTAATAGTGTCCTTCGGTCCTCCGCAGTTGAGCATTTTATCGCCATATTGCGGGTCTTTGCTGCCGTGATAAGGATTACGTACCTCTTTTGTTTTGCTGAGCCAGTTCCCGGGCCTGTCTTCACCGAATGCCATCGGGCATTCCTGCCAGTAAATTTTTGCCCGGTCATATTTCACCGCAATCAATAAAGTGCGCAGGTTATCGGAAAGAATATTCAGGGAACCTCTTTTTTCAGCAATAGAAGGGTCGGCCAGAATGGATGCTGTTTCCGTTTTTGCATTAGCCAGGGGGTCAAGCGCCGATTCGTAGATGCCGGTAGTGTCTTTTTTCAATTCATCCAGTTTCAGGCTGTCCAATGAGATCCTTAGTTCATTACCTGAAGTATTGATGATGGCAGTGTCCCAATCCACAAAACCTTCTGTCATTTTATAATAAGCGTTCAATATATCTCCCATGGATTGATTAAAGGCATCGCTATGCTTGCTTACAGGCAAGGATCCGGGCCTTGGACCGGAACTATTAGAACCACCTTTTGTGGGATAAAAAAGAATGCGGATGGCGCCACCCATCAGGAGCAGGATCGCAAAAAATATGGTAAGGCCATTGATCCCCTTCGTATTTTTTACAAAAACACGGGTGATGCCCAGGATGATGATCAAAGCCGGTAATACGATCCCCAGTATATCTATGATCCTTTTTATCATGCAGCCGAAAAGTTTCCGGCAAAGATAATAGCCCCTTGCCGGAAGTGGTAATGCTTTATTTTTGCAAACTGTTAAAAACGAAAGTCAGTAAGTCATAAAAGTCAAGGGGTCATATACGAATCCCATTTGACCTGATTTGACTCATTTGACTCATTTGACTAATATGACTGTTCTATGCTGGCAGGATTACAAAATGTAACATTCGAATTCGGTGCAAGGGTTCTTGTGGAAGATGCCACCTGGCATATTCAGCCCGGTGAAAGGATCGGCCTGATCGGCTATAACGGTACCGGGAAATCCACTTTATTAAAACTTTTGGTTGGAGAATACCAGCCCTCGAAGGGAACAGTGGAAAGAAGCCGCAATACATCTATCGGCTACCTGCACCAGGATCTGTTAAGTTTTGATACAAACGACTCCATCCTGCAGGTAGCGCTCGGCGCCTTTGAAAAAGTGTTGCAACTGGAAAAAGAAATTGAAGAACTCGGAAAAGAACTGGAAAGAACAGGTGATGAAAAAACATTGCATGACTACAGCGATAAGCTGCATGAATTGGAAACACTGGGGGGCTATAACATTCATCATAAAACGGAGGAGGTATTACAGGGATTGGGATTTGAAAATAAAGATCTGAACCGGCCCTATAAAGAATTCAGCGGCGGATGGAGAATGAGGGTTTTGCTGGCAAAAATGATCCTGCAGCAACCTGATCTGTTATTACTGGATGAACCTACCAACCACCTTGACCTTCCTTCCATTGAATGGCTGGAGAAATATTTACAGCATTACCAGGGTTCCGTAGTGATCGTAAGCCATGATAAATATTTTTTGAACCGGATGGTTACAAAGATCGTAGAAGTGTACCAGCAGCAGTTGCACATTTACAATGGCAATTATGATTATTACGAAAGGGAAAAAGCCATCCGGATAGAAATGCAGCAGAAAGCTTTTGAAAACCAGCAGGATTATATCCGGCAGAATGAAAGGCTGGTGGAACGGTTCCGGGCCAAGGCAAGCAAGGCTGCCATGGCTCAGAGTATCATTAAGAAATTGGATAAGCTGGAAAGAATTGAGGATGCCGAACTGGTAAGACCCAATATCCGCATCAACTTCCGGGTGGATAAAACGCCGGGAAGGGTGCTGGTGGAGTTAAAAGATATTTCCAAATCATTCGGCGAAACAAATATTGTTGAACATACTTCTGCCGAAATTGACCGGGGTGATAAGATCGCCCTGATCGGCGCCAATGGAAAAGGCAAGTCCACCCTGCTGCGCATTATTGCCGGCACCGAATCATTTACCGGCGAAAGAAAATGGGGGCATAATGTGGAAGAAAGTTTTTATGCCCAGCACCAGCTGGAAGCATTACATATCAACAATACAGTTATTGATGAAATGAAAGAGTGCGGCAGCCAGATGACAGAACTGGAATTAAGAAGTTTGCTCGGTTGTTTCCTGTTCAGCGGCGATGATGCCGATAAAAAAATAAAAATATTAAGCGGCGGGGAAAAAGCAAGAGTAGCATTGGCTAAAACGATCATCAGCAAAGCTAACTTCCTGATGCTGGATGAACCGACCAACCATCTTGATATGCATAGCTGTGACCTGCTGATCGAGGCGTTGAATAAATACCAGGGAACTTATATCCTGGTGAGCCATGACCGTTTCTTTATTTCCAAAACCGCCAATAAGATCTGGGAGATAGACAATCATAAGATAAAAGAGTTCAAAGGCGGGTATGATGAATGGGTGGCCTGGAAGAAGAGGATGGCCGATGTCCGCCCAGCGATGGCCGAAAAGAAGCAACCGGTAAAACAATCAACTGCTAAAAACCCGGACAACAAACAACGGTCAACGGCGAACGAACATCACATCAGTATCAATAAAGATGTAAAGAAAGAACTACAGAAAATGCAGAAAAGGTTTCAGCAATTGGAAGAGCAGGTTGCCGTACTCAATACAAAGAAAGCAGAACTGGAATCTTCGCTGGTTGATCCGGGCGTCTATTCGGATAAAACAAAATTCAGGCAGGCGGAGGAAGCTCTTAAAAAATCAAATGATGAATTAATTATCCTGAATAATGAATATGAAAAAGTGTTTGAGAAGATACTGGAACTGGAGCAGAAGCATTCATGATCCTCAGGGTGTTTTACCTCTTATTTCAAATAAGAGATAATATTTGCCTTCATTAAAATAAATATTCAACCTGAACGCGGCCATTGCAGACCTTGTTTCAGTTTGATCAGTAAAGTACCATGAGTTGGTGAATGGATGATTGTTG
>JBGPKR010000251.1:0-3839 GCA_041486045.1 Chitinophagaceae bacterium
AAATCCATCTAAAAAATCAACGATAGCCGCTAACCCGATAAACAAAGAGGCCATCCATATTTTTTCAGGTGTATTACCCAATTGCTGAGGTGTAATTATGATATTTCCCTCACTGTCCAGTGGAAGAAGGAGCACATTTTGCTGAAGTATGAAAACAATGGCAATACAACCAAAGACCAGGTTGAGCAGGGTGAAAAAATTCGGAACATTCTTCATGCAGGCAAAATAAATTTATTTTTTCATGAGAGCCTCTATCTCTTCTACAGTAATGGGGATATTTTTCATCAGATCCTTATTGCCATTCTTTGTTATCCAGAGATTGTTTTCAATGCGGATGCCCATTTGTTCCTCCTCAATATAAATACCGGGTTCTACCGTGAAGACCATTCCTGCTTTAATAGGTTCAGTTCTTGTGCCCAGGTCATGCACATCGATACCGAGGTGATGAGAAATGCCATGATACAAATATTTGCGGTAAGCCCTGTTCTCGGGATCTTCATTTTTTACATCACTTTTTCTAAGCAACCCGATCTTTAAAAATTGTTGTGTAGCTTCTTCGCCTACTTTATCTGTATAATCAACAATACTGATTCCTGGTTTCAGTAAACTTTTTGCATAATCATGTAAATGCAAACAGGCATTGTAAACAGTCTTTTGCCTGCGGCCAAATTTGCCATTCACCGGAACTGTCCGGGTAAGGTCAGCACAATAACCACCATACTCAGCTCCAAAATCCATTAATATCAATTCACCTGCTTTACATTCGGCATTGTTGCTGACATAGTGTAATGTTCTTGCCCTGTCACCGCTGGCTAATATGCTGCCATAGGCCTGGCCGGTGGCCCGCTGGCTAAGAAATGAATGAAATATTTCCGCTTCTATTTCATATTCCATTACTCCGGGTTTGATGAACTGAAGTAAACGACGGAAAGTATTATCGGTAATATCAATTGCCTTTTGCATTACTTCTATTTCCAGCGCTGTCTTGATGGCCCGGAGTTCTTTCATGATCTTTGCTGCCCGCAGGTAATTGTGCAGCGGGTAGCGGCTTTTCATTTCATCAATAAAGCGATAGTCCCTTGATCTGATCAAACCTGCCTGTCCGGTAGGCAGGCTTGCTTTCCTGTCATTCTCATTGCTGTCGAGATAAATATTATCTGCCAGGTGTATCCATGGTTGCAACAGGGCATCTAAGCTGTCCAGCCAAACAATGGTTTTAATACCACTCATGGCCTGTGCTTCATTCACCCGCAGTCTTTTTCCATCCCATTTTTCTTTCAGTTCATTGGGGCGCACCAATACTAATACTTCACGGTACTTTGGATCGGGGTTGTCCGGGAAAAGGATCACCATGCTATCCTCCTGTGTTACCCCGCTCAGCCAGAAGACATCACTGTTTTGTTTAAAATGATATAAGGCATCGCCATTCATGGGCACTTCATCATTACTGACAAAGATGGCAATGGAGTTTTTTTGCATCCGGCTGATGAACCGTTCACGGTTATTTACAAATATTCCGGGGTTAAGTGGCAGGTATTTCATGATGTTATTTTAAAGCTTAAAGATAAAGAGCCGTCCGTCAGTAACCTGAGTTTCATCACAAAGTAGCAGAAATGGTTTAAAAATGAATGTTTTCCAGGAAAAAGAGAACCTTTCCAGGAACTTTCAAAATCAATTAACAGTGACAAATTTCATTTGAATTTGCCTCAAAAATTTTAAGTTGATTTGTGCGTACTGCTAACGCTTGTTTGTGTTGAAACAGGTTTGGCCTTACCTTTGCTGCCACAACAAATCCGATTGCTCATATGTCAGTTCCAACCATTACCATCCCTACGAAGAACCTGTTGCGACTGGGATTAAAAAACACTGAAAATATTCACTATCAACTATCCCCGGAAGAATTGGTACGGGATTCTATCCGTACCGGTGAAGGTGTTCTGAACGATACCGGGGCCCTTGTTATCCGTACGGGGGAATTTACCGGGCGGTCGCCAAAAGACAAATTCACGGTAAAAGATGAGACAACGGCTGATTCGGTGCACTGGAATGATTTCAACATCCCTATCGAACCAAAATATTTTGATATCATTTATAAAAAAGTATTGGAGTATACCGACCGTCTACCGGAGTTATGGGTACGGGATTGCTATGCCTGTGCCGATCCCCGTTACCGTTTGAACATTCGTGTTGTCAATGAAAAGCCATGGAGCAATCTTTTTGCTTACAACATGTTCTTGCGACCCCAAAAAGCAGAGTTGGAATCTTTTGAACCAGACTGGCATATTATTGCAGTGCCGGGATTAAAACTTGACTCCAAAGAATGCGGCACCCGCCAGTATAATGTATCATTGGTTTCTTTCAAACATAAAATGATACTGGTGGCCGGCAGTGGTTATACCGGTGAAATAAAAAAGGGAATCTTTACTATTCTCAATTATATTTTACCTCATGAAAAAAATGTGCTGAGTATGCATTGCAGCGCCAATATGGGTGAAGACGGTGATACAGCTATTTTCTTTGGGTTAAGCGGAACCGGTAAAACTACATTAAGCGCTGATCCAAACCGCAAATTGATTGGCGATGATGAACATGCCTGGACGGCTGACAATATTTTCAACTTTGAAGGTGGTTGTTATGCAAAAACAATCAACCTTACTGAAGAAAAAGAGCCGGAGATATATCGTGCCATCAGGCCGGGCGCCTTGTTAGAAAATGTGACATTCTATCCCGGCACAAACAAAATAAATTTTGATGATGCCTCCATTACTGAAAATACAAGGGTGTCCTATCCGTTGCATTTTATCAGCAATGCATTGGAACCATCCATCGGGAACCTGCCCAAAAATATTTTCTTTCTTACCTGTGATGCATTTGCTGTGTTGCCTCCCATTTCTAAACTCTCTCCGGGACAAGCGATGTATCAATTCATTTCAGGATATACTGCCAAGGTAGCCGGAACAGAAGCGGGGGTAACAGAACCCAAGCCGACATTCAGCGCCTGTTTTGGTGCGCCGTTCTTACCATTACACCCGGGTAAATATGCCCATATGCTTGGCCACAAAATGCAGGAGAATAAAGTAAATGTATGGATGATCAATACCGGGTGGACCGGCGGCCCCTATGGCATTGGAAGCAGGATGAAATTGAAATTTACAAGGGCGATGATCACGGCTGCTCTTGATGGAAAACTGAACGCTGTTCAGTTCGAAGCTGACCCGAGATTTGGTATAGCCATTCCAAAAGAATGTCCCAAGGTGCCTACAGAGGTATTAAACCCCCGGAATACATGGGCGGATAAAAATGCCTTTGATGAAAAAGCAAAATACTTAGCCGGTTTGTTTGTGAAGAATTTCGAAAAATATGCTTCGGGTGTATCTGCGGAAGTGTTGGCTGCAGCACCAAAGGTTTAAGAGATACCCTGCCCCTTAAAGGGGAACATAGGTCAGGAAATCATTAACTTTTCCCAAAAGTCATCATTTAGTATTTTTTTTAGAATACAATGATGACTTTTACGTTTGATTATTGAATATGATTTTGTTTAAAAGTATTCTACTTTGTACTTATTTAACCTTTACTTCATTTTGCTTTGCTCAAAGCAGCGATGAAGAACTGCTTGACTGGAGTGCCTCCCGCAAACTGACATGGACTGATTATAAAGCCAGTCCTGATCCTGAAAGTGATGCAGCCGCATCCACTACTTCATATCTCGCCATTGAATACAATATTACCAGCAGCAGTTTTGGTTACAAGATACAATCCCGGTTTTCCAAAACCCGTTCCTGGGGTTTGTATAAAACCGATTATATCCTCAGTCATGAGCAGGGGCATTTTGATATTGC
>JBGPKR010000252.1:0-3833 GCA_041486045.1 Chitinophagaceae bacterium
CTACTACTTTATTGTTTCGTATTACCGGGACCACAATTTCTGATCTTGACAAACTGCTGCAGGCTATATGACCCGGGAATTGTTCAACATCCGGTACGATCAGTGTTTTGGCCTGTGCCCAACTTGTGCCACAAACACCTCTGCCTTTCTTTATCCTTGTGCAGGCTACCGGCCCCTGGAAAGGAGCTAATACCAATTCATCATTTTTAACGACATAAAAGCCCACCCAGAGCCAGCTCCCGGAACCCTGCGGGCCAAATTGTTCTTTTAAGGCCGCTACCACATTGGCCATATTTGCAACCAGGTCGGGCTCTCCATCTAATAATCCTTTGACCTGGGGGATCAGTGACTGGTATTGTTCAGTTTTATTGCCGCTGATGATCTGTAAGTCTTCTGCCATAGGGCAAAGATAAAGGTCTTGTTATACTCAAAACAGCTGATGGCTGGCAGAAGGTCAAAAAGATTTATAAAAAAAAATAATCATTTTCCCAATATGCTTTTGCATTTAAATGAAATGAAGTTGTAATTTTATTGTCCCCATAAACAACCTGATTGTTCTGAACATTTTAAATTACACTACTATGGCTACTAAAAAGAAATCAAAAAAGCCTGCTAAAAAAAGAAAGCAAGCTGTCAAAAGAAAAGTTATCCGCAAAAAAGCCCCGGCGAAGAAAAAAGCTGCTAAAGCAAAACCAAAACGCAAACCAGCGCCACGCAGGAAAGCAGCTCCTAAAAAAGCAGTGAAGAAAAAAGCAGTGAAGAAAAAAGTAGTAAAGAAAAAAGCAGCGAAGAAAGCGGTTAAAAAAACTGTTATCAAAAAGGCTGCTCCGGCAAAGCCAAAAGCAGCGGCAAAGAAAATCCCTGTACAAAAAGTAAAAGCTCCGGTCCCGGTTGCTAAACCAGTAATGGTTGAAGAAGTAAAGGAAGTTTTCTTTACACCGGAAGGACCAGTAGAAGTTACGGAGACCATCATTACTGTTGATGACAATAATAATGGCAAACCCGCATCTTAAAATGCCAGGATTAACAACTATTTCATAAAAGGGAAATGATTTAATTGGGAAAGCCGGCCCGACGTTTTTCAGTCAGGACGGCTTTTATTTATAAATATCTATAGTGAAAAGGGAGAAATGAACTTAATTTAACAATGAGTTGATCTCAATTGATTTCTCATCAATGGCACTGTAATTCTTTATCTCATTATACAACGTGTCCCTTTCCACCGGGATTCTTTTAACCTGCTTAATCAGCGATACCAATTCATTTGTTGTCATGGAAGGGTTCTGTTCTTCAGCACCGGCCATGCTGTAAATTTTTGTGGTATCATCAATCGTTCCGTCAATATCATCCACCCCAAATGAAAGGGAGAGTTGTGCATTCTGCCGGCCGAGCATCGGCCAGTAGGCTTTTATGTGAGGGAAATTGTCTAAATAGATCCGGGCAATGGCATACATTTTCATGTCTTCCACCACAGTGCTTTCCGGCACATTACTCATATCATTGTCCTTGTTACGGAATTTCAGGGGGATAAAAGTATTAAAGCCGTGAGTTTTGTCCTGCAGTTCTCTCAATCTCCTCATATGGTCAATCCGGTGCTCAAATTTTTCAATATGCCCGTAGAGAATGGTAGCATTGCTGTGCATACCGAGTTGATGTGTCACCTCATGTATCTTTAACCACCCTTCAGTACCTACTTTGTCCGCACATATTTTCTCTCTTATCTCCGGATGAAAAATTTCAGCACCTCCCCCGGGGATGGAATCCAATCCTGCCTCTTTTAAATATTTCATTCCTTCTTCCACACTCATTTTTGCTTTCCGGAACATATAATCCAATTCCACTGCCGTAAAACCTTTTATATGCAGACCGGGACGATGGGCTTTTATTTTACGAAGCAATTCTGCAAAAAATTCTAGGTTCATTTTGGGATGCACACCACCCACGATATGTACTTCCGTTACCGGTTTACCATCATAACTTTTCACCATGTCCAGCATTTGTTCCATCGACAGTTCCCAGCCTTCATCCTTGTGGGCATATAGCCGGCTGTAGGAACAGAAGTTGCAACTGAACACACATACATTGGTTGGTTCGATATGAAAGTTGCGGTTGAAGAAAACTTTATCACCGTTCTTCCTTATCCTTATTTCATTGGCAAGACTGCCAACGAACCCAGGACTTGCTTTTTCAAAAAGCAATAATCCTTCTTCGTCAGTTATTCGTTGTCCTGCTTTTACTTTTTCGGCTATTTGTTGAAGATCGGGGGAGACCCCTGTTTCGGTTATCATAATTGTCTGCAAAGTTATTACTTGGAAGGTTACCTGGCGGGTGTCAACTAATAAAATCCTTATCTTTCCCTATCATTGATCTGAAAAAAACAACTGTTTATGAAGAATCTCAAATTCAGGCTTACCATCCTCAGTTTCTTTCAATTTTTTGTATTTGGCGCCTGGTTGATCACGATCGGGACATATTGCTTAAATGCCAAGGGATGGACCTTTCCCCAGTTTGGAGCTATTTTTTCAACCCTTGCCTTGTCATCGCTTTTTATGCCTGCATTGACAGGCATTATTGCTGACCGGTGGATAAATGCAGAAAGGCTTTATGGGATACTGCATATTATTTATGGGCTGATATTGTTGTATGTTCCAAGAGTAAATGACCCCGATACGCTTTACTATGTGATCTTCGGGGCAATGATCTGTTACATGCCCACCATTTCTCTTTCCAACTCCATATCCTATACGATTCTGAAAAGAAATGATTATGATGTTGTGAAGGTCTTTCCTCCGATCAGGGCTTGGGGAACAATAGGTTTTATCGTGGCTATGTGGACGACTAATCTTACGGGCAGTAAGGCTAATTCTAACCAGTTCATTATCGGGGCAATCGCTGCAATCGGACTGGGTATCTATGCATTCACACTGCCGAAATGCCCGCCACAACGAACCATTGCAAAGAATGCCCCTATTATGGAGCAACTTGGACTTAACGCTTTTAAGCTATTCTCAAAATATAAAATGGCTTTGTTCTTTTTCTTTTCCATGCTACTGGGAGCAGCCCTGCAACTGACAAATATGTATGGTGATTCGTTCCTTTCTCATTTTAGTCAAACACCTGAGTACGCTAAATCCTTTGTTGTAAAATACTCCACTATTATTTTATCTATCTCGCAGATGTCGGAGACACTGTTTATTCTTTCAATCCCTTTTTTCCTGAAAAGGTTCGGCATCAAAAAAGTTATGCTGATGTCTATGATTGCATGGGTATTTCGCTTCGGCTTATTTGCATACGCAGATCCGTCCGTCGCCGGTACTGCTATGATCATTTTCTCCTGTATAGTTTACGGAATGGCCTTTGATTTCTTCAATATTTCAGGCTCATTGTTTGTTGAAACAACCACTGATCCAAAGATCCGTTCGAGTGCCCAGGGATTATTCATGATGATGACCAATGGAGTAGGGGCTTATCTGGGCAGCAAAATAAGCGGTTATATCATTGGAAAATATTTCATTCTTCCGGATGGTCAAAGCGATTGGCACGGTATCTGGCTGACATTTGCAATTTATGCCCTTATTGTGGCTGTGTTGTTCGCGATATTTTTCCGGCATAAACATGACCCCACTGATTTGGGAAATCTTCATCATTAAAAGATACCTGCTGTAAAAACAAAACCCCGCCAATAAGCGGGGTTCTTTATTTCCTTTCAATCCTGAATAATCAAGGAAATCTTAGTTCTAAATATGTGCCTCAATTTTCTTTACAAAATTTCCTTTGGGCTGGGCGCCTACTAATTTATCAACTACCTGCCCGTTCTTAATAAAAAGGATAGC
>JBGPKR010000253.1:0-3794 GCA_041486045.1 Chitinophagaceae bacterium
CAAAAATTTCTTCATCAACTTTAATCCAATCCATTTCTCCGTTCAGTCCTGCTACAAAACCGTCAAGCGATATGTGCATAAATGAAATTATTTTTCTCATATAGTTCTATTTTTTATTGTTGTCTATGGTTTGTTACTGTCTTTTTACAATGACCGCTAACGTCCAGGGCTTGGCGCTGGCCGGTCTAATTTAGGGAAACTTCCGGCGAGGCCCCACAAATGATTCTCCTTTATTATGGGGCCGAGCCAGCACGACCCAGGCTAGTGCCAAACCCCTTGTTATGCGCATTTATTTGCAATGCTATTATCACCTCATTGATAACGTAAAGTATGTTAGTAAGAAAATAAATTTAGCTACCTCGAGCTACAGGATACCTCTATAACTGAAAATAAAACGTCCGTCACTCTGCTTGAAAATAACCATTGTAAAGTGTCCTTGTGCGCAATTGTAGGTTATTGCTAATTGGTCCGCTATCTGCCCATTTGTTAATTTCGAAAGTACAACGCTTACTGGTGGGTTTCCGCCCGTACCATTTTCAACTACCTCTCCAATTGAAGAAGTAATCCCAGTTATTGATTGTAGTGACGCATTATTGTAATTCAACATCATAGCATAAGCAGCTGGCTGTGCTATAGGATCTGTGTTAAACATTGCAAACTGTACTCGGTCGTCAGTTGCTATATTCAGCAAAATAGCGCCACTCACAGCTCTGTTACTATCATCAAGAGCTGGTAAATGGACTTCTGCTTTAATTCCTGAATTTGCAGGAGCTGCGGTATACTGGTAACCAGTCTTATGAAGAAACTGTGATTCTGCGTTACTCCAATTGACACCTGTTAGCCCAATCATTTTACCTGCATTAACAATATAGGTGTCGTCTTTTTTTTCTTTATTACAAGATAATACAGCAACAATGGCTAAGAAACTTAGAAAATATCTACCGATCATAGCTTGTGATTATTAGAAAGTTAAGCTAAAAAATCAAAAATACCAACAACCATAACCCATTCAGTGTAAAGAACGCCCGCGAAATAAACAATAATAATAGTAGAGTCAATTTATTAAGTGCACTCCTTTAATTGCTTATAACGACCGGCATTGCCGCAGCTTGGGAATTGTTGCTGTGTCCGCCGGGTGATGTTGCTGATTAAAGGAACGAATTATTTTTATGAATACAAAAAGCCATTTAATATTCGGTCAAGCCGAGACTGAAGAATGGTAGAAAAGTGATGCTAAGAATATAACTGTCCGCCCAAGTTGCGGCAATGCTTTGTTAGGCGCAGTTTAATTAAACCAACGAATCTTTTTGTTTCAGTACCTGTTCTGACGGAATTTATCCCTTAATTTGTCGCTCTTACACCGTATCTAATTCTGAAATGAATCCTAATTTTGTTTTGTCAATAAAATTCAAATTAAAATTTAATCAGCGGTATGAAAAATTTAATGATATTAATTGCAATTATGTTTGCAGCACTCCGGTCAAACGGACAGCAAATCAAACCTTCCAATAGCGGTTACGCGCCTGTGAATGGCATCAAAGTTTATTACGAAGTATATGGCGAGGGTCGGCCTTTAATTTTACTACATGGCGCTTTTTATACAATAGATATGAACTGGGGGCAATTAATTCCAGAACTGTCAAAAACTAGGAAAGTGATTGCCATTGAGATGCAAGGTCATGGACATACACCCTTTTCAGACAGAAAATTATCGATTACTACATTAGCCAATGATGTAGAAGGAGTAATGGATTACCTGAAAATTGACAGTGCTGATGTAGCAGGATTTAGTATGGGCGGCTCTGTGGCTTACCAGTTTGCTGTGCAAAGCCCTAAACGGTTAAGAAAATTAATAATTATTTCTTCTACGTACAAAACGAATGGTTGGCTACCAATAGTAAACAGCGGATTTGAAAATTTTAAGCCTGAATTTTTTGATAACACGCCAATAAAAACTGCATACGATGCAGTTGCGCCTGATAAAACAAAATGGAGAAAGTTTTTAGAGCAGATGTTTGCTTTTGCTAAGGAACCCTTCAATGTTGGTGACTCAAATATTGCGAAAATATCTGCGCCTGTATTAATTATATCCGGTGACAATGACGGACTTGATAAAATTGAATTGATGAAAACATATAAATTGTTGGGAGGTGTTGTGTCTGCAGATCTGCAGCCTATGCCTAAATCGCAATTGGCCATTGTTCCGTCGCAAGGGCATGTCAGCTTGATGATGCAGACAACAACGATTTTGACCTATTTGAACAGTTTTTTAAAGTAGCTGATGGTTCAATGAATTGCGCCTAACGGACAGGTATTGCCGATGGTGGGGAATTAGAATTCCGTCCAGCCCGGAACTGCTGCCTGGCTTTTTGATAAAGTTAAATATTAAGAACTAAAGCTGGGCTTTACCTGCCTGCCGGCAGGCAGGTTCGTCGAGCCCCGAACCGCAGTACAACAGATTTACCGCTGCTGAATACTCCAATGTCAAGCCCCACTATTGGCAATACCAATGTTAGCGGATGCCAAACTTGGTTAATGAAACCGTTATTATCTTTGGTGTGTAAATTTTTGGATTTGATTTTATTTCTGAAAGATTAGAGTTATTGGTGTCGTAAGTAAGATACATAGTACGGGTGGTTTTATCATAATGCTGAATGAGTTCCCTTCCTAAATAACAAAAATTGTTTTTACTGTATTCCGGGGTGCCGGATATTGTTTCAGGACATTCGTAAACAGTCACACTCTCAGACCAGGGGCCGGTTAAGTCACTGGCAGTACGCAACCTGATCTTATTGTCTAAAAAGCCAGGCCCACAAACCATCACCCATTTCTTAATATCATTATGGTAACAGATGGTATTACCCGGCCTCTCTGGTAATATAACCGTCATATCGGTAGTGTCAATCCCTGTTTTCCATGAATGCGTTGTAGAATAATATTCAATATGCCCTTTAGGAGAATCAATAAAATTTAAAGGGAACCGGAGCAATATAGTTTGGCTACGGCTTTTATCAGCAAACAGGTAAAGATAATTGCCGTCTTTAACAAGGGAATGTAGATCGTAAATATCAGGATCAAGAAATGTAAACGGTATCAGTTCCGGTGTCCACTTATCTGGTGTGTTGCTCATTGGGTCGGTTACTCTTGCCAGGCTGAATCCTGATATGGAAAAATTAAAAATACCATCACCAGGTGCAGGTCCTATATTTACTCCTATTTTTGGCATCATTACATACAGACAGCCTTTGTGCATAAAGGCGTCATTTATCCAATATCTATATCGGTTAGTAAAGCTTTCAAAAACCGGTTTTGGATGTGCAGTATACATGTCCTTCCAATAATATTTAATATTGTATTTCCCGTTCGCCATACAGGAGGCAACTCCAACCGTATTTGAAACTAATGTGTAGTCTTTGGCTTGCCGGGATGTATCACCACTGTGCCCAACATCGCTATCAGAAAAAAGAAACAGGCTCTGTGTTTCATTTACCGCAAGTGAAACATCTCCATCACCACCAAGCCATCCGTCTTTTAGAGGAAATGCGGGCAAACATTTTTGTTTAAAATTTACCGGAGTATCATTTGTTGGATTTATAATTGGGAATCTTGATTGTTTGTTAGTGGCAGTATGATCTCTTACAATTGAAAATGGTTGATTAAAAAATGCCGGATCATTTACATGTGCTTCAATAAATTTCCGCAGTTCATTGGTAGACGCCATAATCAATAAACCACCTTCTCTCCATGAATGCGCTAACAGGTTTTTATTTTTTGTGAGCTGATGGTAAAACCAG
>JBGPKR010000254.1:0-3770 GCA_041486045.1 Chitinophagaceae bacterium
AATAAAAAAAATAAAAAACAACATATTTTATATCCCCTATTATTTTGTATTTATGAATCTTGCATTATACATCGGATTCTTTAAGTTCTTAAACAATACACAAACTGTACTATGGGAGAAAGCCAAAAGGATGTAATACGCCCCGGCAGGTAAGTTCCGGCAGTATATTTATAAACTAACCGCAACCATATTTGTATATATACTTCCGCATCTTAAACGGGCACAGCAGTACCACGAGTTCAACTTTTTTATTTGCTGTATTTTCTGAAGAACAGGACAAATCATAACATCCCCGGGAAATTGCTTAATACAAAAAGTGGAAAAATAGTTATTAAATCATTAAATGTCTTCCATAAAGTATTGAAAATGAAAGCAAATAATCAAAATAGTATTTTTGCGATAATTTTATTGCCCAAAATTTTGCATTACTAACAATTCTTTCCATTATCTTGTGTAGTCATACTACTACGTGCAAATACGTAATCTGTAAAAGCACTTTCTCCGATCTCCTAAGCTGAAGCTACCCTAAGTTCCAATTTTCTACAAAAGTCTCCTATCCTGTAAAGACTGATTTACTGAACTGTAAACTGTCATGTCATGCCATTAACCTTTTCTCCTCCACCGGGGATACCTGAGTTTTGCAATGCAGGTAAGCACCTCAAAACTGTTATCAGTTTTCTTTCCTGTTTTTTTGCTGCGCCCGTGTATTTTCAACTCCGGTTTTTAACCGGCAATAAGGGAAAAGCTGATCGCGCAGTTGCATGTACTACTATTATTATTGGTTCCGGTGATTTAAGTATCCGGGAAGCAGCCGCTGATATCAGGTCCAGGTTGGAAAGTAATGTTGATTTTGACATGGGTGTAAGAGCCCTATCAGTCACTTCCCGGTTTCAGGAGAAATTCAATTTGAAGGAAATTTTTAGCTAATCAAACCATTATAAAACAAGCAATGAGAAAATCTATACTGATTATTGAGGATTCAAAGGCGTTGAGTTACGTACTTACGACTATATTTAAAAACGATTTTGATGTTTATTCGGCAAACAACTATTCTGAAGCATTTTGCTGTTTGCGAACAAAACAAATGGCTGACCTTATCATCCTGAATGTTCCAAATGACGAATCTGAGAATTTTATGTTCCTGGCCCATCTTTCTTCAAGCAGCCTGTTTTATGATATACCTACGGTTGTACTTTCTGATTCAAACGATAGCCAGCTGAGCAATAAAACAAAAGCACTTGGGGCCTCTCATTTTCTTAACACACCTTTTGACCCGATCCGCTTATCCGAAAAGGTGAAAGAACTTATCTACGAAAAGGAAAGCAGACGATTTATTAAAGAAACGCCATGAACTTAATTTGTAAATTATATAGCATAAACAAACAAGTTATTCACCTTAATTATGAATATTTTTTTAACTACCCTAAACACCCCTGATGATGACTTCAACCACCCTTAACAAAAAGCCTTTCTTAAATGATTTTTCCGGATCTAAGGAAACCATTTCAAGACCATTTCTTTTCGTAAAGCGAAATAGCGTAAACCTTTCACCCGAATCGGAAGGTTACCCCTGGCAGAATATTGTTCACAACCTGGATGAAGCTAAATCCTACTTAAAGAAAATGCAGTTATCCGAATTACCCGAACTTATAATTCTTGACATACCTCTCAACCTGAAGGAATTAACATTATTTAAAAACTGGGTGTCACAAAATTTGATACCACCTATCCCGATCATTTATAAAGAGAGTTGCCTGAACCCGTTTGAGATCAAAAAAATATTTGAACTAAATTTAATAGACGACGTCATCAAAAGTGACAGGGATTGGAGATTACTTCATGAAAAAGTAAGATTTTTTAAGAGCCTGGCTGTTCAGTCTTTGATCGATCCGACATGTGCTGAAAGAGCAGGAAGGATCAGGAAACCCCTGCAGAGGAAATTTATCAAAAGGGCATTAGACATTTTCCTGGCGCTATCAATATTAATAGTAATGTCACCGCTGTTAGTATTATTAGGAATGCTGATAAAGCTGACTTCCAAAGGGCCGATCCTTTACAAATCGAAAAGGGCAGGAGAAGGTTTTAAAGTGTTTAACTTTTATAAATTCCGTACAATGGTTGCAGAAGCGGAAGAAATGCTGGACTCGCTTCACATTAAAAATATGTACAGTTCATCACAAGGGAATCCCTGCTTTTTCAAAGTTTCAAACGATCCAAGAATCACAAAAATTGGTCTGTTTTTAAGAAATACAAGTTTGGATGAATTACCCCAGCTTTTCAATGTCCTGAAAGGAGATATGTCGCTTGTCGGAAACAGACCCTTACCACTTTATGAAGCCGCTGCATTAACTACCCGTGAATGGGCAGAAAGATTTATGGCCCCCGCCGGAATTACAGGCCTCTGGCAAATTTCTAAAAGAGGAAAACCAAAAATGAGTGCCGAAGAAAGAATATCCCTGGATATAGCTTATGCCCGCAGCAGATCTATAAGGAGGGATCTGAAAATTTTATTGGCCACCCCATCGGCTTTAATACAAAAACAAAATCAGTAGTATACTGCTGAACAGATCCCGGATCGTACTAACCTGTAATATGAAAACGTTAATAACAGAAACTCCTTTTGTTTCCATTGTTACATTAAACTGGAATGGGCTGGATGTTACCTGTGAATTTCTCGAAAGCATGCGAAATTCAACCTATAAAAACTATGAAGTCATCGTGGTAGATAATGGATCTGCGATTGACCCGACAGAGAGGATACTGGCGGGGGATTATTATAATACCAAAGTCTGCCGGAGCCCTGAAAACCTGGGTTTCACCGGGGGAAATAATTTTGGAATGCGTCATGCATCCCCGGATTATGATTTTATTTTTCTAATCAATAATGATGCAGAAATAACTCCTGATCTCATAGAAAAATTACTTGAACCTTTTTATATTGATCCAATGATCGGGGTCGTTTGCCCCAAGATACGGTTTCACCATAACCCTACCATAATTCAATATGCCGGTTTTAATAAAATGAATATGCTTACCGGTAAGACCACAGCAGTCGGCAGCCTTGAAGTGGACAATGGGCAGCATGATGTTTCAGGATATACCCATTGTGCGCATGGTTGTGCCATGATGGTGAAAAAAGAGGTAATTGAAAAAGTAGGTATGCTGGCTGAAAAATATTTTATTTATTATGAAGAATCTGACTGGAGTGCAAGAATTATCAGGGCGGGATATAAAATTTATTACCAGGCCAAAGGACTTTGCTTCCATAAAGAATCAATCAGCATGGGAAAGCAGAGCCCGATAAAGGTTCATTTCATGACCAGGAACAGGATTTTGTATATGCGGAGAAATGCCAACCTCGCTCAGTTTGCTGTATTTATTGGTTTTTTCAGTTTCCTTACGGTGCCAAAAACTGTACTCAAATTTATTAAGAACAAACAATATGGGCATTTAAAATCATTTATAAAGGGTATTACCTGGAATCTGACAACTTCAAAAAGATCCCCTGTGTAGTATGCCTTTTTATTTAACCTGTTGAAGGGCAAGCGGTATAATATCAAAATATATGGTCAGGAAAATACGTTTCAACAGGCATCTTTCTTAATTTAGTGTAACAGACTAATATTTTGAAAGCAATTACCTGAATTCTCCCATAATTCATAAATAAAATGAATCAGACTTTAACTATGCCAGGTTCAAAAAACACGGTTGATTATGAAGAATGGTATCACACAGAAAGGCATAATGCCCATTTTAAAGACGACTATTAT
>JBGPKR010000255.1:0-3762 GCA_041486045.1 Chitinophagaceae bacterium
AAGAGGATAAAGAGAAGGTCAAAGAACTAATGTTTGAGAAAAGGAAATAAAAACACGGTAAGTTCGTTTTAGAATCAATCCGGGGACTGCCCGGATTTTTTATTACCCGAAATAATAGCGATATGAGACAACTGTTTTTATCAACCTCAGCATTCTTGTTGACCTCTCTTACCAGCCAAAGCCAGCCAACCCCTAATCAACTCCTGAACCTGGGTTTTGAAAAAACCGATAGCAAGGGTAAGATCACCGGATGTAGTTTTTCATGGGACAAGAATGATTATTTCACCTACCGTGACGACTCTATAAAGACAGAGGGTAATCATTCCATACGTCTTCAAAAAAATGCAGAGAGTGATAAAGACGGTTTCGGTGTTATCTCGTTTTACCTGCCCGCAGGTTTTAAAGGAACCGAAGTAACACTTAAGGGATATATTAAAACAGAAAACGTCAGTGAAGGTTATGCCGGGTTATGGTTGCGGAGTGATGCGGGGAGTCAAATGGTGGGATTTGATAACATGAGCAAGGCAGGAGTTACCGGAACAAAAGACTGGCAACAATACAGCATTACAGTTCCGATGAACGAAGAAGTAACAGCTATTGTTTTCGGGGGATTACTTACCGGCAAGGGTAAAAGCTGGTTTGACAAGCTGGAATTACTGATCGATGACAAACCTGTTGAATCAGTTGCGTGGATAAAGGCACTGGCGGCGCCGTTAAAAAAAGAACTTACTGCATCCGGGGTTGTTGTTGACAGTGTGCTGAAAGGACAGCAAGCTGAAAACCTGTATGTGCTCGGCAAACTATGGGGTTTTCTTAAGTATCATCATCCCGAAGTGGCCAAAGGCAATTACAATTTTGATTCCTGCCTTTTCAGCATTATGCCTTCCCTGCTCAGGGCCGGAAGCAATAAAGAAAGAGATGATCTATTATTTCGCTGGATAAATACTTTGGGAGATGAAAATAAATACCCGGCTGTACCCCCGGCAGATTCTGCGAATGTGCATACAAGACCGGGACTATCCTGGTTAAATGACAAAACTTTTTTTTCGAAAGAGATTTCCCTGAAGTTGAATAATATTTACCAGCACAGGAATACAGGACCAAACTATTATGTAAGGCTGATGCCAAATGTCGGGAACCCGGTTTTTGATAAAGAAGCAATCTATAAGACTATCCCGGCGGGTGATGACGGTTTCAGGATACTGGCCTTATTCAGGTACTGGAACATGATCGAATATTTCTTTCCTAATAAACATTTGCTGAAAGAAAAATGGGATGATATATTGAAGGAGTTTGTTCCTGCTTTTGCCTCCAACCGTTCGGAACTCAACTACCGTCTTACCTGTCTTCGCCTGATCAACCGGGTGCATGACACACATGCCAATATCTATACGGACTCATTACTTCAAAATTATTTTGGTAATAAAAACCCTGTAATTGATTTTAAAAAATTGGATGGCAAGATCATTGTTTCGGGTTTTTTTTATGATTCATTGGCGGCTTTTGAAACCCTGCAACCCGGGGATGAAATTCTTACTGTGAACGGGAAAAAAATCGAAGAGCTGAGAAAAATGGCAGAACCATATTTCTGTGCGTCGAATGAATCTGTGGCAGACAGGAATTTTATTGATCGCTTCCTGTTCAGGAGTAATGACGATTCATTGCTGGTAACATATAAAAGGAAGGGCAAATCAAAGGAAGCTGTCCTGCACCTGTACAAGCAGGGAAAACTTCCTTACCGCAACGGGGACAACTGGAGAATGCCCATGTATAAATTATTATACCCCGACATCGGGTATATCAGCCTTGGTAAAATAGAAGCGGATTCTTTAGCAACAATTTTTAAAACATTCAGTAATACCAAAGGAATCATTATTGATATCAGGAATTATCCCAGCCAGTTCATGCCCTTTGAGATGGCAGGGTATATTAAATCCTCATCCACCCCTTTTGTAAAATTTACGAATGGAGATTTGAAAAACCCCGGACAATTCAGCTTTACAATGCCCATCAGTAATGGCCCGGAAGAAAAGAATGATGAAAAAAATTATAAGGGCCGTATTGTTATACTGGTAAATGAACAAAGCCAGAGCCAGGCAGAATATACTGCGATGGCATTGAGAACAGCGCCTTATTCAGTGGTTATGGGCAGCCAGACAGCCGGGGCCGATGGTAATATCAGCTATGTGCCGTTCCCCGGGGGATTTTCTTCTCCTTTTTCAGGCATTGGTGTTTTTTATCCCGATGGTAAAGAAACGCAGGGTGTTGGGATAGTGCCCAATATCCTTATACTGCCCACACAGCAGGGAATCGCTGCCGGCAAAGACGAAGTGATGGAGAAAGCAATAGAATATATCAGGAAAATAAAAGCATTTTGACAACTACCATTTTTCATCACCTGGTATTTCATTATTGCTTTTCGATTCTTTCCTGGTCTTTAATTTCTGTAACTGCCGGTCAATAATTAACCCGGCAATAAGCAAGGGGGCATTTTCTCCTTTTTTATTATCCAATATTCCTCTCAACTTATTTTCATTGACATCGATCCGGTAAAGAAGTGAAACCAGTTTTTCAAAATCATGATTAATGAGATGATTGATATGCAGGGCCAGTTTTTGTTGTAGCTCTTCCAGCGGGATATTATCAGGCAAAGTTATTTCGAGAGAATCGTTTAAAGCCGGGATCAGGTCTTTGTTGATAGTTGTCATTGGAGACTAAAATTTTTCCATTACACCCAGTCCGAATAAAGCAAAATCATATTTCACCGGGTCATTTTTATCCAAAGTTCGCAGGTATTGTGTCAATTCCAATGCGGCCTGCCAGTCTGTTTGTTTTCTTTTCAATATGGCAAGTCGCCGGGCCACCCTCGCTACATGCAGATCCACTTGGCAGATAAGTTCCGAAGGGTTAATATTTTTCCAGATACCGAAATCAACACCCTTCTTATCTTGTCTTACCATCCAGCGCAGGAACATATTTAATCTTTTGCAGCTTGATTTTCTTTCAGGGGTAGCGATATGTTTTTTTGTTCTTGCCGGCACATGCTCCATAGAGAAAAAATAATGATGAAAATCGGTCAGCATTTCTTCAATTGTATTTCCATGCATGGTAAAGGCGACTTCAAGACTCTTGTGATTTGAATAGTGATAGTTGAAAAAATCAATAAAATAAAGAAGATCGGTGGCATTAAATGTCCGATGTGTAAACCCGGTTAGCTTCTTTAATTCTTTTGGAGAATGATGCATACAAAAATCATAAGGGGCATTATTCATCAACTGCATCAGTTCTTTTGATTTGTTGATGATGGTTGCCCGGTTTCCCCAGGAAAACACAGCCGCAAAGAAACCAGCAATCTCAATATCTTGTTTTTTGCTGAAGAGGTGCGGAATAGAAACCGGATCGTTCTTAATAAAAGAAGGCTGATTGTATAATTCAACCTTCGTATCTAAAAATTCTTTGAGTTCTTTTTCATTCATTACTTCATGAGTCTATCCGATTGCATTTTTCAGATCCTCAATCAGGTCACCCGCATCTTCAATACCCACACTTAATCTTATTAATGAATCACTAAGTCCATTTTTGATTCTTTCTTCTCTCGGTATGGAAGCATGGGTCATGGAGGCAGGATGATTGATCAATGATTCAACGCCACCAAGACTTTCTGCTAATGAAAAGAGTTTCGTGGACGAGAGAACTCTTTTCACCTCATTTTCTCCCTGATCTCTTAGCTCAAAACTTAACATGCCGCCAAAATCCCTCATT
>JBGPKR010000256.1:0-3750 GCA_041486045.1 Chitinophagaceae bacterium
GAAAGGGTTTGAATTTGAACGGGCCCTGATGGAAGAACATTTCAATGAAAATTATATAGAGAGCGATAAGTTTCCCAAAGCAGAATTCAAGGGAGAGATCAAAGATAATGATGACATTAATTATTCGAAGGACGGAACCACTACAGTAAAAGTAAAAGGGAAGCTGACCATGCATGGGGAATCAGAGGATGTGGATGCTGAAGCGAAGATCATTATTCAGAACGGTAAAATAAGCGCCATGGCCGATTTTACGGTGAAGCTATCCGACTACAAAATATCCATACCGGGGCTGGTGGCAGATAAAATTTCCAAAACAGCCCGGATAACTGTGTCCTGTTCACTGGAACCTTTAAAAAATTAACTCTTAACTCAATTTATTATGAAGAAGCTATTATTTCAATCTGCCTTTGGGATAGTTGTTTTGTTTTTCAGTATGAATTTATTTGCCCAGGATCCCGACCTGCTGAAACTGCTGGGTGACGACAAGGACAAAAAGGAGATCATAAAGAACGCCTTCAAATCACCACGTGTTATCAATGGTCATTCCATGGAATTTTTACGCCCCGGCACAATGGATTTCAGGATTCTGCACCGGTTTGGTCAATTGAACCAGGGGTATAAAAATTTCTTTGGCCTCGACCAGGCCAGTATGCGGATGGGATTTGATTTCGGTATCCTGCAAAACCTGATGGTAGGGCTGGGAAGAAGCACTTATAAAAAAGAACTGGATGCTTTTATTAAATATGCACCTATCCGGCAATCCACGGGTCCATGGAGTTCGCCGGTAACTTTTGCTTTGGTATCCGGCATTACAATGGATGGCACATCATGGTCTGATCCTTCCCGCAAAAACTTTTTCACTTCCCGGCTGGCGTATTATTTTGAAGCGATCATCGGGCGGAAATTCAGTGAAGCGTTTTCATTGCAGGTATCGCCCACGATGGTCCATAAAAACCTGGTGCCATTTGAGACGAATCCCAATAATATTTATGCAGTCGGCGTCGGCGGACGGCTTAAGTTGTCCAAACGGATAGCCATCACCTGGGATTATTCGCATGTAATTATAGGTATGCCTGATAGCGGATACTATAACCCCTTATCCGTGGGATTTGATATCGAGACCGGCGGCCATGTCTTCCAGTTGCATTTTTCCAACTCAACCGGTATGAACGAAAGGGCTTTCATTACAGAAACAACAAGCAGTTGGGCAAGGGGGGAAGTACGTTTTGGTTTTAATCTTTCAAGGGTATTCCAGATAAAAAAGAAAAAATTGAATAATTAGACAAGCTTTTCACTGATGCTGTCCACCTGGGAGTTGGAGTTGTAAAAAAAGAAATTAATTATCCAATTTATAAAAATTAAAATCTAAACTTATGAAGAAAATACTGGTACTACTGTCACTCATCGGGGGTTTGCTGATCTTTCAGTTGCTGAATTCCTGCAAGCATGAATTTATTGGCGATCATTGCAAACTAAATCCTATTCAGATCAATCTGACCCAAACGGATGCATCACCCAATCAAAATAATGGTACGATAACAGCCACAGCAATGGGTGGAAGCGGTTTTCAATACAGCCTGAATGGGGGACCATTCCAGGATAGCGGTTATTTTTCCGGGTTGCAACCTTTTCTTAATTATAATGTAGTAGTGAAAAATACATGGGGGTGTACAGACACAGCACAGGCTGCCATCAATGTATTTGATCCCTGTAGCGGGGTCACTATTGTTGTAACGGCTGCTAAAACAGATGCATCACCCAATCAAAATAACGGTACAATCACCGTTACGGCTACCGGCGGAACAGGGTTCACGTACAATCTTAACGGCGGCGCTTTTCAAAGCTCCAATGTTTTTACGGGTCTTGCTGCCGGAAATTATACGGTTGCTGCCAAAAACGCAGATGGCTGCATTGGCATTACGCAGGTTACGATCGCTGTTAACGATCCATGCGCCGGGGTTACAGTTGTTGTTACGACAACGCAGGTAAATCCGACGGCCGGTCAGTCAAACGGCAGCATTACGGCAACAGCCACCGGTGGTACCGGGTTTACTTTTAGTCTGAATAATGGACCATTTCAAAGCTCAGGAACTTTTACCGGCCTGGCAGCGGGAAATTATACGGTCACTGCAAAAAATTCCAATGGATGTTTAGGAACAGTAACAGTAGCATTGGGGTCAACCAATCCCTGTGCCGGGGTAACCATAACAGTTACACTTACAAAAACTGATCCGGCACCCGGCCAATCCAATGGATCCATTACAGCAACGGCAACGGGGGGAACAGGTTTTACTTATAGTCTTAATGGTGGAGCATACCAGGCATCCGGCACATTTACCGGTTTGGCAGCGGGAACTTATACAGTAACAGCAAAAAGTTCGAATGGATGTCTTGGCTCTGCACAAATTACGCTGACAACTTCTAATCCATGTGCAGCAATCAATATTGTTATTACCACAGCAATTGTCAATAACACCCCGTGTGTAACACCGGCAACCGGGAAGATCACCGTAACCGCAACAGGCTCCACGGGGTTTACGTATAATATTAATGGAGGAGCTTATCAGGCAAGTAATGTATTTTCCAATTTAGCAATGGGTAACTATACAGTTGCTGTGAAAGATGTGAACGGATGTACAAAAACTGCTACAGCCGCTGTGGCTAATGTGGCCATGGGCCCATTATTTACGAATGTGAGAAGCCTGATCAGCACAAGGTGCAATGGCTCAGGTTGTCATATGAACGGAGGCAATGCAGCAGGTTATAATTTTGATAATGATTGCAACATTGTTACCAAGTGGAGCCAGATAAATAATACCAGTGTAATATATGCCAACGGTTGGGTAAAAATGCCCAAAAACCCCCAACCGTTTTTAACAGCAGCAGAAAAACTGGTGATTACGAATTGGATTAATGCAGGACATCGGTATACCGATTAAGTAATCACAATTGATCATTTAAATAAAGCAAACTCATTTTACCGGGTTTGCTTTATTTTTTTCAATGCCTTCTTCAATTTCGGATCAGGATTACTGAATGACACATTGATCTAAGTTCCCCTTTAGGGGACAGAGGTTCAGAACGTCTTCTTCAACCCCGGATCAGTAAGAATAATATAATCTCCCAGGCTGCTGAATTTTTCCCAATCGGGATTACTGAATGATGCATCACTGAAGCTGCTGATGTTGAGGATCTTTAATCCCGGTTTTCTTTTTTGCAGTTGCGCAAGTGTACCGAGTTTTTCATCACAATGAAAGCGACCCACGCAATGAAATACTTTCTGCTTTTTATTTTTCTTCAGAAATTTATATATACTGTAACTCATCCCCGCATCCCATAGGCTCTGGCTGTAATAAATATTGGGGCTGCCTCCCCCGGGGCTTTCTTTCATGGTTTCCATAAATTTTTCCCGGTAGCGGCCGGTAAGTGTATCATAAGGCAATGGAGGCAGCAATTTTTTTGCATCCTTTGATAAACTGTCCAGTGATCTCATTCCGCGGCGGCTTACCATACTTACATAACGACGGGGCGGGTTGGCTGCAATCACATCCAAATTATTCTTTTTGGCATATTCGATCATGGGGCGGTAGTCTTTATAATTACTCCATAGCCGCACATCTTTTGAGAACCGGTCTTCGGGAATAAAGCCTGCGAGGTAATCGTTCAGGGCCGTCTGGTTATCTGCTTCAAACATTTCCAGGCTCAGGGCAATATCATTACCATATTGTTTATACAATGCCTGGAAAATAA
>JBGPKR010000257.1:0-3737 GCA_041486045.1 Chitinophagaceae bacterium
CATCTTTCCAATAGTATTCATTCTCTTTTGGATGAATAGGCCCCATTTTCATAGCGTTCTCAGGTGTAATGCTGTTGAACTGCTGTAAAACAAGTTCTGCCTCATCCGTTTTTAATGCCCGCGGCGAAACAGCCACACCTATCGGGAAATATTTTTTATAATAATCCTTTAAACCTTTGTTTTCACCAGTAGGGGAATTGGGCGATCGATTTTGCGACTTCCCTGCTGATGTACATTTTACATACCCGGCTACAATAATAGAAAGGAATATAATTGAGTGGATCTTTTTCATGTTAAATCTATTATTGGTTAAATAATCGTGTCAAGCAATAATACCCCGGCCAGGCCAAGGATTGATATGACAGTTTCCATTACGGTCCATGATAAAAACGTTTGCTTTAATGACAACCTGAAAAATTCTTTAAACATCCAGAAGCCTGAATCGTTGATGTGTGAACCAAAAACACTTCCTGTGCCTACGGCTAATACCATCAGTTCCGGAGATACGACTCCTGTGGCAACCAATGGTGACACTACTCCTGCAGCAGTTATTCCCGCAACGGTAGCGGAACCGATCGTAACTCTCAATAAAGCGGTAACCACCCAGCCAAATAATAATGGTGGCATGTTCCATTTACTGCTGAAGGAAGCAATCCAGGCGCCGGTTCCGCTGTCCGTCAGTACTTGTTTGAAAACCCCTCCGGCTGTAATAATTAAAATTATCATTGCAATGCCGGCTACTGCATCGCTCAGCCATTTCATGGATGCTTCCATTGAGTTGCCTGCAAATAAACCAAAATAGCTGATTGCCATCAGCACTGACAGTAATAAGGCGATCGTTGAATCACCGGTAAACAACAATATTTTCCTTAACAGGCTTTCTTGCGGAAGAAAATTTCCTGCTACAACGGCAATCGTTATCAACAGAACCGGCGATAGGGCAATAAAAAAACTTGGAAATGCAGCCGGTAATTTTTTGGCAGTATTAGGTTCGTCTGTTCCCAAAAGATTGCTCACATTCACTTTAATTCCGCGAAGAATTTTTCCAAGCACCGGCCCGGCCAGTATCACAACCGGCACAGCTATTGCCAATCCATACAATAAAGTTTTTCCCATGTCCGCCTTAAACGAATTGACGAGGAACACCGGCCCCGGATGCGGAGGCAGGAAACAATGTGTGGTGGACAATGCGGCTGCCATGGGGATGGCAATATAGAGTAACGGGAGCCCGGCTTTCCGGGCCACAGAAAATACAAGTGGCACCAGTATAACAAAACCTGCATTATAGTAAAGAGGGATTCCAATCAGGAACCCGGTCAGTAACATAGCCCATTGAATATTTTTTCTGCCAAAACTGCCAATGAGTACAGATGATATTTTTTCTGCCGCACCGCTTACTTCAAGTATTTTTCCCAGGATAGCGCCGAGACAGATGATTAATGCCAACCCGCCTAACGTGCTGCCAACACCTTTCTCAATGGATTGTAAAAGGTCTGATGGCTCCATGCCGAGACATAACCCTGCAATGATGGCAACAATTAACAGGGATAAAAAAGGACTTACTTTTTTGAAGGTCAAAAAAACCTGTAAAGCAATAGCGAATATGATAATGAGAAAGGTCATTGCTTACCGGACAGTATTTATCAGTGTGCCAATATTATCAATGGTAATTATTATTTCATCAGCACTTTTCAGAGTAAAATCGCTTCCGGGTACAATGCCTGTTCCTGTCATAATAAGACAACCCTGGGGAAAAGAACTTTCCCTGTAAACAAACGATACCAGTTCTTCCGGTTTTCGTTTCATTTGACTGATAGCAACACTGCCTTCGAAAACTTTTGTATCACCCCGGTTAATTATAAGATGTATCATCGTATTACTGTCAAGCGGTTTGTCAGTAACTAGAATACAGGGACCAAGGGATGCACAGCCATCATAGGTTTTCGCCTGCGGGAGGTATAAAGGATTTTCACCTTCAATACTCCTGCTGCTCATATCATTGCCAATGGTGTAGCCAACAATTTTACCTGACGAGGTAACCACTAACGTTAATTCCGGTTCAGGCACATCCCAGGTAGAATCTTTCCTGATGTTTACTTTGGCTTTATGACCAACGATGCGATGAGGAGTCGACTTAAAAAAAACTTCCGGTCTTTCTGCTTCATACACTTTGGCATAAAAATCAGCGCCTCCTGTTGCTTTTGATTCTTCCTGCCGGCCAACTTTACTGCGTAAATAGGTAACACCACAGGCCCAGAGTTCCTGGCTTCCTGCCGGAAGTAAAATAACTGATTCATCCGGTGCAATGGTTTTAATTGCTTTTCTTGATGAAATAAGATCATCCAGTTTCTCCAGGAGATGATCATCATTGATAAAATGATCCCAATCCGGCACATCTGTTTCATAATAATTACCATCCTTTTCAAGTAATGCCCCGGAGCTTATTTTATAAACTTTTATCATCAGTGATCGGTTGAGTTTTTATTTTATTTCCTCATTTTAATACGCAGTACATACATATCATTTGTGATGTACAATGTTTTTTCATCTGCTGACAAGGCACAGTTGGATGTGGCATCGGGTACATGTATTTTGCCCAGCAACTTTCCTTCTTTATTTAATATCAGCAGACCACCCGGCGCCGTTGCAAATACGTTCCCGTTCCTGTCAACTTTCATTCCATCAGGTAAACCCTTTAAAGATTTATCATAACCGGCAACGCTGTAAAATATCCGTGGAGGAATAATTGTGTCGCCCAATCCAACATAAATTGCATACCAGTCAGGTTTATCGGGGTCTGAGTTGGAAACAAGCAATGTATGTTCTCCTGGTAAAAAGGCAATACCATTTGGCCGGGTTAGTGAATCAGTGACCAGCAGAACTTTGCCATCAGTTGTTATTTTATATACCCCCTGGAAAGGAGTTTCTTTTTTAGGATCATCCATTTGTTTTTCCAAACCGTAAGGCGGGTCAGTAAAAAATAATTCGCCGTTGCTGTTATAAACAGCGTCGTTGGGACTGTTGAATTTTTTGCCGTCATATAAATTGGCAAGGGGAATATATTTTGCCAAAGGTTTATCAAGCGGGGCATCCATCTTTGCCATTTGCCGGTTGCCATGCTGGCATAAAACAAGGTTTCCGTTCTTATCAATTAATAAGCCATTGGATCCCATTTCCCCGCCTCTCCTGATTGTATCGGTGTAGCCGGATGGAGTGAGATAAACTTCCTTGCCTTTTTCTTCTGTCCATTTATATATTGTATCTCTTGGCACATCCGAGAATAATAGCATTTTTTGATTTTCAACCCAAACCGGCCCTTCACTCCATTCAAAACCTTCTGCAATGATCTCCGGCTTCGCATCAGCATTAATAATTGAATCCAATGAAGGGTCAATTCGTTCAATACTGCCTGTTGTTTTATATGATTGCTTGTCCCGGCATGCAGCCATAGCAATAATTATTAATAGAGGAATAAATATTTTCATACGCTTATCGTTTTAATGTAATTCTCTCGTTACATCTGCACCCGAACTTCCCTGCAGAATATCCAGGTCTGCGCCAAGATGTGCCTGCTGTACATGATCAATATAGAATTTCACATAACCTCTTGCTGCCATCGGCGCCGGTGCCACCCATGCTGCTTTTCTTTTTTGCAATTCTTCATCACTGATGTCAAGATGTAATTTTCTTTTCTCTACATCCAGCTCTATTATATCACCATCTTTTACAAAAGCTAA
>JBGPKR010000258.1:0-3718 GCA_041486045.1 Chitinophagaceae bacterium
GATTTTCCTCTGGTGACCTGCTTTTATGTTCCTTCGCAGGTCACCTGATAGGTCACCGTGAATTTTAGGGAAGTTTGGGTTTCTTTGAAATGTATAGAAACAAAAACCCCCTGAAAACTATGATGTTCCAGGGGGTCTATTGAAGTTGATTATTCTTTTTGCGGACCGGACGGGACTCGAACCCGCGACCTCCGCCGTGACAGGGCGGCATTCTAACCAACTGAACTACCGATCCAACGCTTTGTTTTTCAGGACGGCAAAGATAGCCCTGTAGTCTTTTTTTGCCAAATGTTTTTAGATGTAGAATAGTCACACAGAAAGACTGAAGCATGTTGAGCCGGTAATTATCCAAATAATTCAATAGGATATGTTTTCAAAAAGTCAACGCTTATGTTTTTATTATAACCGTATATGGAAGTCCCGTCAAGCCCGCTGAATATTTTCTTGAAACAAATCAAGGCCTGTTAATGACAGAAACGTATTTTTGAGCCATGGTTGATATTCATACCAGGAGGGAATATTTTCGGGTGCTGCACCTGGTTCGAATCCGGTCACTGATCTTATCTGCATTCCTGTTGTTGCTGCAGCCCATAAGTTATGGCCAGCAACCTAATAACGGTGATTTATTGAATTGCAGCCCTGTATTCAAAATAGTTGTACTGGGATCTTCCACCGCATTTGGTACAGGCGCTACGCCGATCGATAGTTCATTTGTAAACAAATACAACAATTATATTCATACCAAAAATCCTCAAAACACTATCATCAATTTAGCCACATTGAGTTTAACTACCTATAATGTATTATGTCCTACAGGGTATGTACCACCACCCAACAGGCCCTGGCCCCCTGATCCTAACCGTAATATCACCAAAGCACTAACTTATCATCCTGATGCTATCATCATCAACCTGCCTACAAACGACATTGCGCTGGGCATACCGCAACAGGAAAGTAAAGATAATTATGAACGTACTATGGCGCTGGCCGATTCAGCCAATATCCCGGTATGGGTTACCACCACACAGCCGCGGAGTACGTTAAGCTCACAGGAAAGAATATACCTGATGGAGTTTCGTGACTGGACCTATCAGCGATTTGGTAATAAAGCAATTGATTTCTGGACTGACGTTGCCGACCCTGATGGCATGATCAATAGTTTTTACAGTTTTGGCGATGGTGTGCATGTAAATAACAATGGTCATAGCCTTTTTTATACAAGAACTATGAATGAACGGATCCTCGATTCCTTATGTTTGAGGTTTACTGTTTTACCGCTACGCCTGATCAATTTTAATGCGCAAAAACAAAACAACAGGGTTACCCTTGATTGGGAAACAGAAAATGAAACAGACCTGGCCTATTTTGTCATTGAAAGGAGCTTCGATAGCCGGCAGTGGCAAACGCTCAGCCAGGTAACCGCCTACAATACACCCGGCAAACATGATTATGCCGGTGCAGATAACCATCCGGCTCCGGGTATCAACTTTTACCGGCTCAAACAAATTGACCAGGGAGGTTCTTTTACATACAGCCGCATTGTAAAAGTAGATCTCTCTAAAAACCTGGCGCTGTCGGTCTCACCCAACCCGGCCACCCGGGAAGTCGTGGTTCAATCTGATAAAACGATCACTGCTATGAACCTGGTGGATATGAACGGAAAGATCGTAAAACAATTTACCACTTCTTTTACCAATCGCTACCTGTTAACCAATATTGCAACAGGTATCTACATACTGAAAGTGCAGGCAGGTGACTCTTATCAATCTGCAAAACTGCTGATCCAATGATTTTTTATGCCTTGATATATTCTTCCTGAATACCCTGGAAGTAATATTGTATTGAATTCCGCGTTGTTTCGATCCCGTTATCAATTAGCCGCAACAACTATCTGTAATGGTAAACAAAAAAAAGCCCCGACAGTCGGGGCTTTTTTAACCAAGATCTGAAAAATTAATTTTATTGTTTTACAAATTTTGCAAAGCTGCCATCCGCAAACTGAATAATATAGGTGCCCGGGTTTAACCTGGCTATATCAACAGGCTGCTGGAGATTGTTTAAATTGACTATTCCAACCAACCTGCCATTCATATCGGTAAGCCTGATATCCGTTTTGAGCAATTTAGTGTCACTTACATTTACCGTTATGGTTTCTTTTGCAGGATTGGGATAAACGCTTATGAAGCTATTTTGCTTGCTGCTGATCCTTATAATGGCAGAGTATTTAAACGCAGCATCCCTGTCAACCATTTTTAAACGATAATAATAGACATTGCTGGCGCCTTTCAGATCATTATAGGTATAGTAATTATTGCTGCTGTTATTTTGTGCCGGTATGGTTGCTGTTTTAATGAAGCTGATGCCATCTGTACTTCTTTCCAGGTCAAAGTGATCGCTGTTTTGTTCGCTGGCGGTTACCCATTGCATTTTGTTGTAGGGTCCATTGTTAATACCGCTGAAGCTGACCAGGTTTACAGGTAAAATGCCGCCGGTTGTTGTATGAAGATAAAACCCGCTGAACCCGGTTACATCAAATGTTACTTCCCATCTGCTTAAAGTGGAATTCCAAACAATATTGCCATCAGCAGGGTCAATCAATACTGCAGAACCGGAATAATTGCCCGGGGCCGTTCCTGTGCCATGGTACTGGGTAATGACCAGGGCGGCTATTCCGGTTGCATCAGCGCTTGAAGTCGGTAGAAAAGGAGGTCCATAATGTGCCGTATTATAGTTATCAAATTCTGCCTGGGTATAATACAGAGTAATGGTAGCGCTGCCATCGCTGGCTGGCTCAATGTCATAGTGACGCTGTACATAGGGGCTTAAATTATAAAATTGCACAGTGGCATCAATCGTTACCTTGCTGGTAATGCTGCCGCTTACAGTACCAGGCAATACTTTGGCAATGAGCCCGCAATCGCTGGCTACGTAATAGGTTCCTGAAGAGCTAACAGTACTGGTACTACTTACTGTTCCACCGCCCGGAGTACCTGCCAGGGTTGTAGGCGCAAAAGCCGAACAGGTGCCAGTCACTGTTCCCGCGACCCAATTAGAAGTAGATCCTGTAAGCGCAAAATTATTAAGGGTGCCATTATTCCCATTACCGCTTGCATCAATAAGTGTGGTAATACCTGTATTATCTGCATTTACAGTACCCTGGTCAAAATGATACAAAGCCACCAGGCCGTTCTGACCCGTGGGGTCAAGCCCGCAGTTCATATTATTTTGTATTTCGTCCTGGCAAAGAGCCCGGTTCCATATCCTCACTTCATCTATTACACCAATGAAAACCGCAAAACTCCCATAAGCCCCGATACTCACCCCATTTCCATTTGCAAAAGCAGGCACAGAAGTATTCGTGGAAACGAGGGCGCCGTTTTTATACAATTTCATAGTTGTGGTGGCAGCATCATAGGTAACAGCTACGTGATACCATGTACTGGCAGACATACCGCTAGGGTCAGGGTCCACAACGGAAGTCCATAAGCCATTATGTCCGGCAGATAAACTATGGGTAGGGTCAGATGGTACCCAGAAAGCATGATCTCCGCTACCCCCACTCGAAATAATATTATTATAGAAATTAGTAGCAGTGAGATTGATCCATGCCTCTTTTGTATAAGAGGGAGTTAATATGTTACCGCAAGACACATAATCATCAATTCCGTCAAAATTTAAGCCTGTGGCAGCTTGTCCATTTCCGTAAAAAGATAAAAGA
>JBGPKR010000259.1:0-3708 GCA_041486045.1 Chitinophagaceae bacterium
CTGGGTCATCCCGACATCAACTATAATTCCTGTTTAAGCGCCGATGGCAAAACATTCACTCATACAGCATTTTTTAAATCCACTGATGACGAGAAATTGCTTCTTGAACTGCCTGCGTTCAAACATTTCCAGGAACAACTTAAATCAGCCGGATTTGAAATTCCCCCAAAACAGGAACTCCTGAATTTAGTAGGATCATCGAAAGATATTTTCAAGTCATAATTTTCTTCCTGATTGATAAAAAATGAATCAACAAATATTTCATATTGCACTGGTAGTAGATGATTACGACGAAGCGATCCAATTCTATACTCAAAAATTGGGTTTCACTTTATTGGAAGATACCCCGCAAAGCGAAACAAAAAGATGGGTGCTCGTAAAGCCACCGGGTTCGGGTGAATGTTGTTTATTGCTGGCCAAAGGCATTGGTGATGAACAAAGAAGCCGGATCGGTAACCAGACCGGCGGCCGGGTCTTTCTTTTTTTAAAGACCGATGATTTTGGGAGAGATTATCAAAAGTTCCTGGACAACGGGATTCAATTTGTAAGAGAACCTAAAACAGAAGAGTATGGCACTGTTGCTGTTTTTAAAGATCTTTATGGAAATCTCTGGGACCTGGTTCAGTTTACCAATGGTAAATAAAAATGAAAGCAATTCTCTATACAAAATATGGAAGCCCTGATGTTCTTCAGCTCAAAGAAATAGAAAAACCTGTTCCCGGCGATAATGAAGTGTTGGTGAAAGTTCATGCGGCATCCATTAATTCCTGGGACTGGGATATGGTAAGGGGTAAACCTTTTATTGTCCGCATGTGGGGGTTGTTTAAACCAAAATACAAAACACCGGGATGTGATATTGCAGGCCGGGTGGAAGCAGTTGGCAAGGATGTAAAAAAGTTTAAGCCGGGTGATGAAGTATACGGGGATATGTGTCAATGTGGTTTTGGCGCTTTTGCCGAATACAAATGTGCCCATGAAAATGCATTGGCCATGAAACCGGCCAACATGAGCTTTGAACAAGCAGCGGCCATACCGCAGGCAGCCATGCTGGCTGTACAGGCTCTTCGTGATATTGGAAAAATAAAACCGGGACAAAAACTTTTAATTAATGGTGCAGGTGGTGCTGTTGGAACTTTTGCAGTGCAGATCGCCAAATTATACGGGGTTGAAGTGACCGGTGTCGACAGTTCGGGGAAATTTGACATGATGCGTTCAATAGGCTTTGATCATGTCATTGATTATACAAAAGAAGATTTCACTAAAAATGGTAAATGTTATGACCTGATCCTTGATGTAAGGACGGATCGATCGATAACCGATTATACCCGTGCATTAAACCGAAACGGGGTTTATGTTACTGTAGGTGGTTCAATGGGCCGGCTTTTCGGTGCATTGTTCCTGAGGTGGTGGATCTCGAAGTTCAAAAAAAAGCACTACCGTTTCGTTGCCATGAAGGCCAACAAAGACCTTGCTTATATGAATGAGCTTTTCGAATCCGGCAAGATAAAACCTGTGATTGATGGCCCTTACAAGCTGGATGAGGTTCCTGAAGCATTCAGAAAATTCAGCAAAGGAGAACAAAAAGGAAAAATAGTAATAACTATGTGAAGAAAACTCATGCTCACTGCGCTGATATATACTTTATCCGGCATTGCGTTTACCATACTTGTCGGGTACTTTCTTTCTGCCCCCAAATACTCCGGCCCTGTCTCCGGTCATTTTAATGGGAAAAGATTTATCAACCCGGGAAACATTAAAGCTAAGGGCCTGTCGGCAGTTTTCAAATGGATGTTCACCCGCCAAAAAGGGAAATGGAGCAATTTGAAAGGCGTTTCACCCGGTGACAAGCCGCCGGTAAAAGTGGAAGACCAACTCTGCATCACATTTATCAATCATTCTACTTTTCTCATACAAACCGGTGGACTTAATATTCTTACCGATCCGATCTGGAGCAGGCGGGCAAGCCCTTTCAGTTGGGCCGGACCGCAAAGAAGGCGTCCGCCCGGAATAAATTTTGAGGACCTTCCGCCAATTGATATTGTGCTCCTGAGCCATAATCATTATGATCATCTCAATGTGACCACGATGAAGAATTTGCATAAAAAATTCAGCCCCCGGATCTTTACTTCTCTTGGGATCAGTTCTTTTCTTGAAAAAAACGGGATCAGCGGAGCCGTTGACATGGATTGGTGGGATGAACTGGAATTAAATGAAATGCTGAAACTGGTGGCTGTGCCGGCACAGCATTTTTCCGGCCGCGGCATGTTTGACCGGGACGCTACACTTTGGTGCGGCTTCGTTATCCGGCGAAGGGAAGCCCGCCCGGATGACCCGGTCGGACGGGGAAATATTTATTTTGCCGCTGACAGCGGTTACAACAGTTTAATGTTTAAAGAGACCGCTCAAAAACTTGCACCGATCCATGTAGCTATTTTGCCCATTGGCGCCTACAAACCAAGCTGGTTCATGTCACCCATCCATACTTCTCCCGGGGAGGCAATAAAAATTCATTTGGATCTGCAGGCGCAAAAAAGTATTGCTTCTCATTTCGGTACTTTCCCTCTTGCGGATGAAGGAGAAGAAGAAATGTATCATGATCTGAGAAAAGCTATGGAAGAATATAAATTGTCAGACAATGATTTCCTGGTAATGAAGGAAGGGGAAGGAATATATTTTTAAAAGCCTTCGTCTTTCCGGTTTTTTTGCCGCGGGGTCCTTCTGAAAGAAGACAGGCAGAAAATTAATAACTAACTTAGCTTCTATTAAACAACAAAATAATGAAACATATAGCCAATATCATTACCGCAATTGCTTGTCTTATCATAACCGCATCTGTTATTGCCTGCAATAATGAGAAAAAGCCGAAAGAAGAAACTAAAAATGAAACGCTGGCAACCAAAGGAAACGACACCCTTATCTATAGTTACCGGGATGCCTCTGTTCCCCCGCAATATCACAGGAGTTATACCATCAGGGTAATACCCGGGCAGGTTTATCTTTCGATTGATGTCTATGGCAAGATCATCCTGGAAGATTCTTTGGTATTGACAAGAGCCACTTATGATTCTTTTGCAACAGCCATCAATGACCTGCATATAAAAAAAATAAAAGAAGTACCGGGAGAAGGCTGCACCGGCGGCACTTCGGACAAATTAGACCTTTATGCAGGCAGCAGCAAAGAAGTGAAAGGCAGCATTTATTATTGTGGTGGTAAAAAATATGGCGACCTGGAAGGAGATGTGGCTGCTGCCGCCGGTCTTTTCAAAGCACTGATCCCTGATCTTGACAAGAAGATAGATGCCAGCAGGAAAAATGAATAAATTAATAAGAACGGACTCAGACGACCAGGACTTTATCGGGCTGGTAAAATTTCTTGACGCCGACCTGGCCAAAAGAGACGGTAAGGAGCATTCATTTTATGCCCAGTTCAATAAGATTGATAAAATTAAATATGCAGTTGTAGTTTATGAAAATGGTATTCCGGTTGGTTGCGGTGCCATAAAAGAATACGCACCGGCCATTGTAGAAATAAAACGCATGTACACATCGCCCGGGAGCAGGGGAAAAGGAATTGCCACCCGGATCCTGGTTGAATTGGAAAAATGGGCCATTGAATTGTTCTTTGAGAAATGCATATTGGAAACCGGGAAAAGACAATCAGAAGCCGTCGCACTGTACAAAAAGAACGGGTTCAAACTTATTCCAAAC
>JBGPKR010000260.1:0-3683 GCA_041486045.1 Chitinophagaceae bacterium
CCAAAGCCTGATACCTTCCTTATCCTTATTGAATGAATTGTCAAATATGATATTGTGCTGACCATGCTCAATCGCGATGGCAATTCGATTGTCACCAAATAAATTGTGATCAATCCTTGAATCGAAACTGTAACCTCCCCAAATACCATGATCACATTCGAATATCCTGTTACCCATGATCCTGTTTGTGCTAAAAGTCACTTCAACTCCATTGGTAGGTGCATATGAAAAGTCATTCCCTTCCAAAAGATTATCGTTACACCCTCCTTCTCCGGAGTCCATCGTCGTCTGACCCGCCCACAAAAAGAAACCATCGCCGCTATGCGTCACAGAATTTTTGTAGAAAATATTATTATTACTCTGCTCATACACTAAAATACCAGCACTATCCTGGCCCCTGTTATAAACTCCATGGCTATAACCCCTCACATTGAAATCAATTTTGTTATAAGAAACTTCATTTCTATTGCACCGGTACATACCCAGTCCGATCCCGGAATTGAAGGAAAAATCATTCTTGTATATCTTCCCATCATTACATTCCATCATCATCAATGCATTTTGCCCACCAGTCACTTTACAATTTTTGATTACTGCGAAATTGCAATTACGCAAATACATCGCAGCCCCATAGCGCAACCATTCATCTTTTTCATTGTGATGATAACTCATCCAGTCTGACAGATCTTCTTTTTCCTGCGTGCTGTTAAGGTGCTGACGATAATTATAACTGAGATCACAATTATCCAATATAAGTTTTTCAACATTTGTGGCTCTCAAAGCAACCTTATATCCCTTTGCCTTCAGGTTTTTGATGGTTACATTTTTACTATTACGGATGATGATTGCTACTCCAACAAATTCGTCAGGGTTCTTTTTTGTATTGCTCCCTTTCAGCGTTGCATTATTAAAATCAACCGTAATGTTGTTGCCTTCAACCAGTATCACGGACTGTTCCATATTGTCTATGGCATCCATCTTATAAATTCCATTCCTGATCTTTGTTGTCTTGCTGATCCTCATGCCGGCTGTCAATGGTTTTTCCTGGGCATAAAGTGCTGTGGCAGAGAAAAAGATCAATAAACCGGTCCCTATTCTTTTTATCATCAAATTGAGTTTACTTGCAACAATTTACATCAATAATGGAAGAAAACGAACGGAAAAAATCCCAGATGTCACGGTGGTTAAAACTGCTCCTGAAAATTGCAGTTACCGTTGCCTGCCTCTGGTATGTTTCCGGCAAAATTGATTTTACCAAAGCCGGGACTGCTTTGCAAAAGGCCAATTGGTTTTATTTACTCCTCGCTTTAATTGCTTTTGTTATATCTAAATTGATTGCTGCCATCCGGCTTAATATTTATTTCAGAAATATTGATATTCATTTGCCCGGGTGGCAAAATATCAAGCTTTACTGGCTGGGAATGTTTTATAATTTATTTCTTCCCGGCTCTATCAGCGGCGATGCCTACAAAGTAATTCTGCTGACAAAAAAATACAAGATCCCTTATAAAAAGACAACCACCGCTGTATTGCTTGACCGCTTCAGTGGTTTGCTGGGACTGGGTCTGATACTTGCCGTTTATGCTTTATTGGTTCTTAAAAATGATCTATATACAGCAATTATCGTTGCGGGAGCAGTACTTGCAGTCATTGCTTTTTATCTTTTAATAAAATTCTGGCTGAAGGATTTTATCCAGAGTTTTCTTCCGACTCTTTTCCTTGGAATACTGGTGCAAGCAGCCCAGGTCCTTTGTGTTTATCTCATCATGACAGCATTGGGCATTCCGGCGCATGTAACCGAATATGTTTTTATTTTCCTCATTTCTTCTGTAGTGGCTGTATTGCCCTTGACAATCGGGGGGTTGGGAGCAAGAGAAGTTGTTTTTCTGGAAGGTTCCGGATATTTTGGCCTGGCACAGGAAACATCAGTAATCATCAGCCTCCTTTTTTACCTCATTACCCTTGTTACTTCCGCCATTGGATTATTCTATGTATTCAATGATCCGCTGCAGGAAAAAATTAAGGACTCATTGCTGAGTCCTTAATCCTTAGAACATCGAGTTTTTCATATATTGGCAGGGCCAACCAAGAATCCTAAAAACGGAGTGAATTTCATTAATATATTCATCAAACACAATGCCATTTCTTAAATACCCTGGTTGATCATCATTAAAAATTTACCCACCGGGCATGAAAAATCCCGGTTCAATGACCGGGATTCTACTTTGAAATTTATTAAACTAATTATGCGCTTACTTTTCCTTTCACCTTTGCAATCACCTCCTCAGCGATTGCAGCCGGCGCCGGAGCATAATGAGAAAACTCCATTGTGGATGAAGCCCTGCCCGAAGACATGGAGCGAAGTTGTGTTACATAACCAAACATTTCACTCAATGGCACTTTGGCTTTGATCACCTGCGCATTGTTACGGTTGTCCATTCCTTCCATCATTCCACGGCGGCGGTTCAGATCACCCGTCACATCGCCCATGTATTGATCAGGAGTTACTACTTCCATTTTCATAATTGGCTCCAGTAATACCGGTTTGGCTTTTGCTGCTGCATGGCGGAAACCCGCTTTGGCACATAATTCAAATGACATTGAATCAGAGTCCACGGCATGGAAGCTGCCATCAAATACACGGATCTTCATGTTGGCAACCGGATAATTTGCCAAAACTCCCGAAGTCATCGACTGTTCAAAACCTTTTTGAATAGCCGGAACAAATTCACGGGGAATGGATCCGCCAAACAGGTCATTTACAAACTGGTAATGCTTATCCGGGTTCTCTGCCTGCCAGTCTTTATCAACGGGACCGAGTTCAAAAACAATATCAGCGAATTTACCACGGCCACCGGTTTGTTTTTTTAGTACCTCCCTATGTTCGACCGTTGCCTGGAAAGCTTCCTTATAAGCTACCTGCGGTGCACCCTGGTTTATTTCTACTTTGAACTCACGACGCATCCGGTCAACAATAATTTCAAGATGCAATTCACCCATACCTGAAAGAATCGTTTGTCCTGTTTCTTCATCTGTTCTTACACGCAGTGTGGGGTCTTCTTCCACCAGTTTGGCGATTGCCATACCCATTTTGTCCACGTCTGCCTGGGTTTTTGGTTCTACTGCAACAGAGATTACAGGCTCAGGGATGAACATGTTTTCCAATGTGATCGGATAGTCTTCGTGACAAAGGGTATCCCCCGTTTTTATCTCTTTAAAACCAACAGCAGCGCCAATATCCCCTGCCTCAATAAAATCAATCGGGTTTTGCTTGTTGGCAAACATTTTCATGATCCGGCTGATCCGTTCCTTCTTACCACTTCTTACATTCAATACATACGAACCGGCATTTAAGTGGCCTGAATAGACACGGAAAAAGGCCAAACGACCAACAAACGGGTCGGTCATAATTTTAAATGCCAGTGCTGCAAAAGGTTCTTTAGCATCGGGCTTGCGTATCTCAGTTTCACCTGTATCGGGATTGATGCCTTCCACCGGTGCAATATCAACAGGGCTTGGCAGGTAACGGCAAACAGCATCCAATGCAGTTTGTACTCCTTTATTTTTAAAAGATGAACCGCATAACATGGGCACAATGCTCAGGTCAACCGTAGCTTTACGAATGGCCTCATGTACTTCATCTTCCGTGATGCTGTCAGGATTATCAAAGAATTTTTCCATCA
>JBGPKR010000261.1:0-3675 GCA_041486045.1 Chitinophagaceae bacterium
CTTTATGCGGTAGTGCCAGGGAAGGTTAATACACCTCTGTACCCAATTGGTACAGGAAAATTTAAAACTGAAATCAGGGATTTTAATTTAAGTTTTTTGGAGAATAAAATCCTGCTGCATTTCCCCGATGGCCATGAAAAGGAGATAGTGAAGATGGGTGGCAATGATTTTTCAGCAATGGATTTGGCATTGAAAGGTGATTATGATAAAGCCCTGCAATCGTACCAGCAATTAAAGCAAAGTAATCCTGATAATATAATGCTTAATGGAGCCAATCTTGCCGGATTGGCTGCATATTATTATGCAGAAACAGGTTTGTTTGAATCCAGTAAGCTATTGCTTGATATCGCAAGTAAGCTTGACGGTAATTCACAAGTGGCTAAAAACCTTGTTAAAGCAGTTAAGGATATGAAACAATAGTCAATAAGGTTGTAAGTATTCATCCTAAGCATAGTGATTAAGAACCTGATAATTTTTAAAGCAAATGGCTGTATGAAGAAGATATTTTTATCGCTTTTATTTGTCAACATTACTTTTTACACAATTGAATTGCAAGCTCAAAATCAATCAGGTGGCGGAGGGCCCCTAAAAATTGCTTACACTATTCCTGAAAACGATGTAGTTCCTGAAGGCATTGCATACGATCCGGCTACGAATTCATTTTTTGTAAGCAGTACCTATAAAAGAAAAATCATAAAGGTAAACTCAAAAGGAAAGGCTATAGATTTTACTGAAGAACAGCAGGATGGATTACTGGGTGTAGTTGGCATGAGGGTGGATGCCAGAAAAAGAATTCTTTGGGCCGCATCGGGTGATGTTGGAAGCGGGATGCCTATAAAAAACAGCGATAGCACTCAAATAGGATTTACAGGACTGTACAAATATGATTTAAAATCCGGGAAGCTGATAAAAAAATATCTGCTTCATATTCCTGGTGAAAATCATTTTCTGAATGACCTTACATTGGATTCTCTCGGCAAGCCATACATAACAGATACCAGGAATCACACTATCTATACGATTAATAATACTAATGATGAATTGGAAATATTTCTGGATTTAACAGACAAATATTATCCCAATGGAATAGACATTACCCCCGACAATAAGTATTTATATGTGGCAATGTACTCTTCCCCTCATGCAGCAATAGGAAGAATAGAAATAGCTACAAAGAAAGTTGACCTTGTGAATTTAAATAATCAATCTATGAGCGGAGCGGATGGCCTCTATTTTTATAATAATAGCCTCATTGCTGTCATACCCAATCAGCCTAAGGATACCTTGTCTCAATATTTTCTTGACAAGTCAGGAACTTCCGTAACAAATAGTTTCATTCATGTGAATGGAGATAAACTACTGTCACAGCCAAGCACAGGGGTATTGGTTGGAGATAAATTATATTTTGTAGCCACCAGTAATCTTCAATTATTCAGGAAACTGTATGCAGAACGAAAAGAAAATGTGAATATTAATGAATTGGCGCCAATAAGGATTGGAGTTATTAATCTTAAAACGAATGGACAAAAGCATAGTAAATGAAAAAAATTGCTCCTGTAATTTATATAACTGTATTCTTCCTTGTCAATTCAGCTATCTCTTCAGCCCAAAGTATTGGTGCAGCCTTTATGTTCAGGCAAACTCCAGAGCACATGGTCACAAACATGCCTGAAGCAGGAATATTTTATCAAAAGGAATGGAGTTTTTTTTCTGATGCTCCTATTCGTTCCACACCTCTGGTGATAAACAATAATATTTACTTTGGCAATGCAGAAGGTAAGTTTTTCTGCGTTAGTAAAATAGATAAAAAACAACAATGGGTATTCAAAGCTCAAAATCCCATCCATTCTTCACCTGCATTTAAGGATGGCCTCGTTTTTTTTGCAGATGCCGGCCAATCACTGTATGCTTTGGATGCTGAAAATGGGGAAAAAATATGGCAGTTCAATTTTGGCAAGTCACGTTCTTACGAATGGCAATTTGACTATTTTCTTTCCTCGCCAACCATCAGTAATGGTAAAATATTTATCGGTGGAGCAGATGGAAAACTGCATATTATAGATTATAAATCCGGGAAAGAGTTATTACTATATACCGCAGATGCAGGAATAAGAAGCACACCTGCTGTTAGCTCTGACGGAGTCTTCTTTGGTGATGTAACCGGCAAGTTTTATTGCCTTGACCTGGTCGGAAAACTCAAATGGAAGTTCTCCACGCTTGGTGATACAGTTACACAATTAAATTTTTCGTATGACAGAAAGGCAATCATCAGCTCACCTGTAGTAAATGAGGATATTGTTATTTTCGGTTCAAGAGATGGGAATTTATATGCCCTGAACAGCAAAACAGGCGAAAGAAAATGGATGTTTGATTTTTCAAGATCATGGGTTTTATCATCTCCTATAATCTATAATAATACCGTAATACAGGGCACATCAGATGGTAAGTTTGTAAATGCCATTGATATTGCAACGGGTAAAGAAGTATGGCGAACCAGGACAAATGATGTTATATTTTCATCGCCAACTATTGTGGGTGATGTTGTTTACACAGGGGCCTTTGATGGAGTTATGTATTGTATGGATGCGAAGACCGGAAAGAGGATTGTACCGGGTTTTATGGCAGGAAGTAATATTCTTTCCAGCGCTGTGTATGATAATCGCAACCTTTATTTTGGTTCAGATGATGGAAATTTATATGCATTAAAAGCAACCGAAAGGCCATCTCATTTTATTAACTCAGTTGACAGCAATTTTGTTTTCCAGAAATCTGAGTTACCATTTTACTCATTTAAAACGGGGGTTGATGGTACACTTTCCGAAGTATTAAGAAGAAGAGGCTTTACACAATGCGAAGATGACTCTGCACTCGCAGGAATTATGCAAAGAACCACAACAGATAAATTTAAAAGAAAAATTGTATTTGCCTCTAATTATTTCCCGCCGCTATTATTGGACGGAGGTAAAAATAGTTTGATGCGCCGGTTTTTAGATACTGGAGGCGAAATCGTAATTCTTAATCTGAATTTTGCATTCTTCAGAAAAGTTACAGGTGGCTTCAGAATCAACAATTATAAATCAGCAGGCGAAATATTAGGAATTGATTTTGTGTATGAAGATACCCGTGCATTAAAAGGAGCTTATCCGACTTTTGCTACTGCTGAAGGGCTAAAAATTGGCCTGCCCCGTTTCTCCAATTCATTGGCATCTGTAAAAAAATCAGAAATAGATATTGCGTATGCTATCAATGAAATAGGTGAAGCTACCTCATGGACAAAAAATTATAACAACAATGGGAAATTTACCCAACTGTGGCTGGATGAATTTCATAACCCTGAGAGAACGTTTGAAGTGATATATAAGGTGGTAGAAAATTGAATTTGAAGTAAAGAATAAAAGGGTAAAAAAACAGCATAATATTTATATGGCTGATTACATTCTTTCTTAGTCTCACTTCGGCCATTAGGTAGGCTAAGTTATATACGCAGCATTGGCCTTATAGAGGAAATTATTGCCAGGGAAATATTTAAAATTGAAAAAATAAAAATTTTGTGTATGAAAAAAATCCTAATAATTGCCTTTCTTTTATCATTGTGGAACCGTTTATCAGGGCAGGTTTCCGCAGATGAAAATGCCCTGAACAGTCTTTTAAATAATTATTTTACGGGGCTGATTA
>JBGPKR010000262.1:0-3671 GCA_041486045.1 Chitinophagaceae bacterium
GAATGTTTTCCAGGAAGATTATTATGTGGAATTACAACGGCATGGTATGACTGAACAGAATAAAGTGAATGAAGTGCTTGTAAAACTGGCCAGGAAGTATAATGTAAAAATTATTGCCAGTAATGACTCTCATTATGTGGAGCAAAGTGATTTTAATGCCCACGATATCCTGCTCTGCATCAATACCGGTGAAAAAATCAGCACGCCTGCCCTCCGTGAATTCAGTGATGATGATGTGCATGTAAAAGACAAACGGTTTGCCTTCCCCAATGACCAGTTCTATTTCAAGACCACCGAAGAGATGAGCAGGGTCTTCAGCGATCTTCCTGAAGCTATCGATAATACCAATGAGATTGTTGATAAAGTGGAGTTGCTCAATCTTACCCGTGATGTTTTATTACCCGCTTTCCCGATTGACAAAAAATTTCAGTTGCATGACAAGGAAGAAACGATCGGGAAATATACGGTGTCAGCAGAATCAAAAAACCAGTGGGAATACCTGAAGCACATTACTTATGAAGGAGCTAAGCACCGGTACAGCGATCTGACAGATGAGATTAAAGAACGGATTGAGTTTGAATTGTTCACCATAAAAATGATGGGTTTTGCCGGTTATTTTTTAATTGTAAGTGATTTCATTAAAGCAGGCAGGGAGAGAAATGTGTATATCGGCCCGGGCCGTGGCTCTGCGGCAGGCAGCGTGGTGGCATATTGCATCGGCATCACCAATATTGATCCTATAAAATACAATTTACTTTTTGAAAGGTTCCTGAATCCCGACCGGAAATCAATGCCGGATATAGATACTGACTTTGATGATGAAGGAAGGCAGAAAGTTATTGATTATGTCGTTGAGAAATATGGCAAGAACCAGGTGGCACAGATCATTACTTATGGCACTATGGCCGCCAAATCCAGCATTGCCGATGTGGCAAGAGTTATGGATCTTCCATTACCGGAGAGCAGGGCATTGTCCAAATTAGTTCCTGAACGCCCGGGTGTTGAATTAAGAAGAGTATTACATGCACCCCTGAAAATAAAAGATGGCGAAAAATCATTGGAAGAAAAAGAAGGTTTTGGAAATGAGGACATGGAGAATGTGAAAAAACTGCGTGAGATATACAAAGATGAAAATACAATACTGAGTAAAGTATTACATGAAGCTGAAAGACTGGAAGGATCTGTCCGTAATACGGGTATACATGCAGCGGGTATCATCATTGCCCCAAAAGATCTGACTGAATTACTTCCTGTAGCCACTTCCAAAGAATCCTCATTGTGGTTAACACAAATAGAAGGAAATATGATCGAAGAGGCCGGTGTCCTGAAAATGGACTTCCTTGGATTAAAGACGCTGACCATTATTAAAAATGCCCTGGCCCTCATCAGACAAATTCACGGAGTAGAAATTGATATTGACAAAATTCCATTTGACGATAAGAAAACATTTGAACTATACCAGCACGGCGCTACGATCGGCACCTTCCAGTTTGAAAGCGCAGGCATGCAGAAATACCTGAGGGAATTAAAACCGGATAAGTTTGGCGACCTGATCGCCATGAATGCCTTGTATCGTCCCGGGCCGATTGCTTATATACCCAATTATATTGACCGCAAGCATGGCAGGGAAGCTATCACTTATGACTTACCGGAAATGGCGGAATATCTCGAAGAAACCTATGGCATCACGGTGTACCAGGAGCAGGTAATGTTGCTGGCGCAAAGCCTGGCAGGATTCAGCAAAGGAGATGCGGATGTGTTGCGCAAGGCCATGGGCAAAAAACAAAAATCGGTGCTGGATAAAATGAAGGCGCAATTTATTGCAGGGGCAACTGAAAAATTATTCCCCCCGGAAAAATTAGAAAAGATATGGACTGACTGGGAAGCCTTTGCCCAATATGCCTTTAATAAATCCCACTCCACCTGCTATGCCTATGTAGCGTATCAGACTGCTTATTTAAAATCCCACTACCCTGCGGAATATATGTCTGCAGTATTGAACAACGCCGGCAGTATTGATAAGATAACATTTTTCATGGAAGAGTGTAAAAGAATGGGCATCAAAGTTCTTGGGCCTGACATTAACGAATCACTAAAGGGTTTTGCAGTAAATAATAAAGGTGAGATCCGCTTTGGTCTCGGTGGATTGAAAGGTGTTGGCGAAGCGGCGGTTGAAAGCATCATCAGCGAAAGGCAGAAGAATGGTTCGTTTACCAGCCTTTTTGATTTTATCAAACGAATTAATCAAAGAACGGTTAACAAGAAAACATTAGAGAGCCTGGCTTATGCCGGCGGCTTTGATTGTTTCCCTGAACATCACCGGGCACAATATTTTTATACGCCTGAAGGAGAAACAATCAATGGACTTGAAAGAGTGATCAAATATGGCCAGATGCTTGCTTCACAAAATGCAAGTACGGCCAATACATTGTTTGGCGATCTACCCATCACCATGGAAATACCTCCGCCAAGATTACCTGAATGTGAGCCCTGGCAACTTACCGTACAATTAGATCATGAAAAAGAAGTTACCGGAATGTTCCTGAGCGGCCACCCGCTGGATCATTACAAGTTTGAAATGAGGCATTATGGCGTTACACCCATTGCCGACTTTAATGAATTCAAAGAAACCATCCGCATGCATCCCAATCCCGGCAGGCCATTCCGTTTGATCGGGTTGGTGGCAGATGCACAGCATAAGATTGCCCGTAGCGGAAATAAGTATGGAAATTTCGTGATTGAAGATTACAGTGGTAAAACAGAGATCATTTTATTCAGCGAAGATTATTTACGCCTCTCCCCTTTTTTAATCCAGGGCAGTACGGTTTTTATTACCGGGTATTTCAAGCAGCGGTATAATAAGGAAGAGTTTGAATTTAAAGTAATGACCGTTTCGCTCGCGGAAACCATGAAACGGAATATGACCAAACAGGTAAACATTGAAGCACATCCGCAGGATATCAGCAAAGAAATGGTAAGCTTTGTTGAAAAAAACCTGAAGAATTTCCCGGGTAAGTCAACTTTAAAATTCACTTTGACAGAACCCAAGAACAAGATGAAGATCAGCCTGGTTACAATGAATAACGGATTTGAAATGAACGAAGAAATGATCCATTTCCTGGAAAAAAGCCCGGAACTGGATGTGCAGGTGTTAACTCTATAATAAGATGAGACTTTTTAGCAGTATTGTCACCGGAATGACTAACCACTATGACAAGTTTTACACAACTTTGTGTCATAGTCGCATGTTATCTGTAACGGGCTTAAATTTGCACTCCCCTAAATACAATAATTAAAAAATTAAAGAAATGGCAAAAGAGTTTAATGATTCAAATTTCCAGGCAGACGTATTAGCTTCTGATAAACTGACCGTAGTAGACTTCTGGGCAGAATGGTGCGGCCCCTGCCGTGCTATCGGGCCGGTCATTGAAGAACTGAGCAAAGAGTATGCTGGAAAAGTAAACGTAGGTAAAGTAAATGTGGATATAAACCCGCAGGTATCTATGAATTATGGTATCACTTCCATCCCTGCTATCCTTTTTATTAAGAACGGGCAGGTAGTTGATAAATTAGTAGGCGCCCAGCCCAAAGGAAATTTTGTAAAGAAAATTGAGGCACATATTTAGAACTAAGATTTCCTTGATTATTCAGGATTGAAAGGAAATAAAGAA
>JBGPKR010000263.1:0-3658 GCA_041486045.1 Chitinophagaceae bacterium
AATTTATAATGATCGAGATTTGTCGTCATTGATTCTATTAATTCTTCGAATCTGGCCAAAATCCACTGGTCGAGAACATTTTCTGACTTTGGCCTCTCCGAATTTTCCAGATTTTTATCGCTATCATGATAATCATTATTGATAAAGAGTGTGTCGGTTGTAATCTCTGCAAATTGGTTTGCCCTGTTGATAACTGCATTACCATGGAGGAACATCGTGTGGCGCCTGAATATATTAACTGGATAGAGTGGCAGAAAAGAGGCTTACCCCTGAATGACCATTAATATTCTTTAACTTCACTAACAGCATAACAGGTAGTAGCCAGGATCGGTTGCCTTTGGCTTTATTTTTGTTTTTAGATGTTTTAAGCCAGCTATTATGAAAAAAATATTGAAAATTACCGGCATCAGCTTTCTTTCGCTGATCGTATTGGCTTTCATCATACCGATTGTTTTCAAAAAACAGGTGCAGGCATTGGTGAAAAAGGAGATCAATAAAAACCTGGATGCCAAAATTGATTTTACTGATGTGAAGCTCTCCCTGTTCAGTCATTTTCCCAAAGCCACTATCACAATTAAAGGACTTAGCATTGTTGGCAAGGATCCATTTGCAAAAGACACATTGATCGCCGCTGATAAGATCGATGTCACTGCCGGGCTTTTCAGTGTATTAAAAGGAAAAAATATAAAGCTGTATGGATTATATCTTCAATCCCCACGGATCCATGTGCTTGTAAATAAAGACGGGAGAGCCAACTGGGACATTGCAAAGAAAAGTACTGACACTACCGGCGCTACAGATACTTCTGCCTCCAATTTTAAGATCACATTGAAAAAATATAAGATCAGTAACGGTTATCTCGTTTACGATGATAAACAGGCCAATACCTACACGGAAATAAAAGGACTGGAACATGAAGGCAGTGGTGACTTAACAGCAGATGTATTTACTCTTTCTACTTCCACCCGTGCCGCTTCTGCCTGGTTTATACAGGACGATATTCCATACCTGCTGAATACAAAGACTGATATTAATACCGATATAAAAATTGACAACAGGACCAATACCTATACTTTTAAAACAGACGATATCGTATTGAACAATTTAAAGTTATCTGCTGACGGGTTTATTGAAATGGTGAATAACAGCACTTTCAAGATGGATTTCCGGTTTAAATCCCCTTCGAATGATTTTAAGGATATTCTGTCGATGATCCCTGCTGTATATAAAAAAGATTTTGCTTCCATTAAAACAAGCGGCAAGGCTGTTTTCAATGGTTTTGTAAAAGGTACTTATACCCCGCAGCAAATGCCTGCTTATGATGTGAACCTGGAAGTAAAGGACGGTTCCTTCCAATATCCGGATCTGCCGAAGCCTGTAAAAAATATTCAACTGTCGTTGAACGCAAGTAATGTGGACGGCAAACCTGATAATGCTGTAGTTAATATATCAAAAGGACATCTTGAGATGGATAATGAACCCTTTGATTTTCGTTTTGTCTATAAGAATCCCATAACAACACAATGGATTGATGCAGCAGCAAAAGGCAAACTGGATCTATCCCAACTTTCGAAATTCATTAAACTTGAAAACGGGACAAAACTTGCAGGCCTTGTCTGGGCCGATGCATTTGTAAAAGGTCCTTTGAAAGCGATAGAACAACAATCCGGAGCTTTTACTGCCGGAGGTTTTTTTGACATCAGGAACCTATACTATTCAGATAATAATTTTCCGCAACCCATTAAGAACGGGAATATAAAAGCAACGCTGGAAAACAGTGGCGGCATTGCGGACAAGACCGTTGTCAATATTTCTTCAGGCCATATAGAAGTTGGAAATGACCCGGTTGATTTTTCATTACAACTCCGTAACCCCGTTTCTTCCATTGATTTTTCCGGTAATGCCAAAGGCAGGTTTACATTAGATCACATTAAACAATTCACAAAACTGGATCCGGGCACCAGTATCAGCGGCATGCTGAATGCTGATCTTGGCTTTGCGGGAAATAAAACGGCCATTGATCAGAAGCAATATGACAAGATCACATTGAATGGAACAGCGGGCCTTACTAACCTGAAATACAGATCCGGTCAATACCCTTCAGGAATTACTGTTTCCAATACACAACTTGTATTTAACCAGAAAAACGTAACGTTAAGCAACCTGAGTGGTAATTACCTGAATACGAATTTTACAGCAACCGGTGTTTTAAATAACCTGGTTGGTTTTGCTATACAGGATCAGCCATTGGCCGGTAACCTGAAGGTCAACGCTGATAAAATGAATCTTAACGATTGGATGAGAACAACTGCAAATACAGCAACAACAACTTCAACAACTACAGTGAGCAGTAATTCCACTAAACCATTTTTAGTCCCCTCCAATATAAACTTTACCATTATTGCCATCGCAGACCAGGTTAAATATGATAAGGTTGACTATAATAATATCAGCGGCACACTGGTTATGAATGATGAAAAACTGACCCTGCAAAACATAAAAACAGAGGCATTGGATGGCAACATTGTAATAAATGGCTCCTATTCTACCAAAATAAATAAAACAAAGCCTGATATCAGTTTAAGCTATGACATAAAGAACATGGATGTGCAAAAAGCATTTGCAGCATACAATACGAGCCAGGCTCTCATGCCGATCGGAAAATTCCTTGCCGGTAAATTAAGCTCCCAGCTTTCCCTGACAGGTAATCTATATGGCAGCATGATGCCAATATTGAATAGCCTGAGTGGTAAAGGAAACCTGTTATTGATCCAGGGAGTATTGAAAAATTTTGCCCCGCTGGAAAAACTGGCATCCCTGTTACAGATTGACCGTTTGAAGTCTATCAGTGTAAGAGATATTAAGAATTATTTCGAGTTTGCAAATGGTAAAGTAATGGTGAAACCATTTACTATTAAGATTGACAGTATTGAAATGCTGATCAGCGGGTTTCATGGTTTTGACCAATCAATAGACTATGCGATAAAAATGAAACTGCCGAGGAAAATATTGGGTGCAAAAGGCAATAACCTTATCAATAACCTGGTGGCAGACGCGGCCAGCCGGGGTCTTCCTTTTAAAGTTAGCGAAACGATCAACCTGGATATTAAAATGACGGGGACGATTTCGAATCCTTTTATCGGGATCAGCCTGAAAGGAATGGTGGATGATGTTGTCAAAGACATGGAGCAACAGGCCAAAGATTTTCTCCAGGCAAAATTGGACAGTGCTAAGAAAAAAACTACTGATTCGTTGCAGGCAATAAAAAAACAAATTGAAGACAAGTTAAAAGAAAAGCTCAAAGAGCAGATATTCGGTAAGGACACAGCATCAAACAATAATTTGCCGGATAGTTCCCAAAAAAAACCTGTCCAGACCATTAAGAATACGCTGAAAGATCTTTTTAATTTAAGAAAGAAGCCGGCTAAAGATTCGATGAAGAATCCATAAGCTTCGGGTTTCAGGTTCTCCCTATTTAATCTTACATTTGCCGCCTGGTTGTTCGGGTGGTGGCGCAGCCCGGTAGCGCACTTGCATGGGGTGCAAGTGGTCGCTGGTTCGAATCCAGTCCACCCGACCTCTCGAGGGGAACTACCGGGTTCCCCTTTTTTTCGGGATGTAGCGCAGCCCGGTAGCGTACTTCGTTCGGGACGAAGGG
>JBGPKR010000264.1:0-3583 GCA_041486045.1 Chitinophagaceae bacterium
AACCAGACGCTTTTTATCAAAGGGCTGACGATGACCTCCACCATTCATGCTTCCTTACTGATGCTTTGCACACCCCTGCTGATCACTTTACTTGCTTTCTGGATCTTGAAAGAAAAAATAACATGGTCAAAAGCAGCAGGGCTGGCTTTGGGGATCGGCGGGGCCCTGTTACTGATCTTGTCAAAAGAAAAAACCGGCAGTTCTTCTATCGCCGGTGACATACTGATCATTTTAAATGCCATTGCCTACACTTTATATTTTATCCTGGTGAAACCATTAATGAATGAATACCCGCCGCTGCATGTGGTGAGATGGGTATTTACTTTTGGTTTTATCATGATCCTGCCTTTCGGGTGGATGCAGTTTTCTGACATACAATGGCCGTTGTTTGAGTGGACGCATGTTGTGTCCCTGTTATCCATTGTTCTATTTGGAACTTTCCTGGCTTATTTGTTTAATGTTTATGGCCTGCGGCAATTGGGGGCCGGCGTCACCGGTTCTTATATTTATACCCAACCCGTATTTACAGCTGTTATTGCTATTTTATTTTTAAATGAACGATTCACCCCGGAAAAGCTGCTGGCAGGACTGATGATATTCACCGGTGTATTCCTGGTAAGCCGGAAAGCTCCGCCGGTGATCCTGGAATAGGGTATTAGTTGATTGGTTAATTAGTTAACTGGTTAATCAGGTTCTGTGATCGAACAGTTTCATTCTGCGCGATACCCAATTAACCAATACCCAATAAACCAATTAACTATTTTTCGGGTAATCAAAGAACCAGAATTTTTTATCCGCTTCTTTAAAATTTTTCCATTTGTCACAATCGGCTTTGATGGCAAAAATGCCACAGGTGGGAATATTATCGATCCGGGTATCAGTAAGCAGGTTTGCAAAGTCAGTTAAGCCCGGGTTGTGGGAAAAAACGGCAATGCTCTTGAATTTATTATCAGCAGTTACGATCACATCATAGAAAACATTTTCAGGAGCGGCATATAATTCATCCCTGAAAATAATATCGTCCTTGTCCCGTTTGTATTCCTTTGCAAATATGCGGGCCGTTCTTTTAGCCCTGTTTGCCGGGCTGGAAATAAAAGCATCAATAAAGATATTTTTATCCAATAAACGATGGGCCATTACCGGCGCATCGCTTTTACCTCTTTCATTCAATGGCCGGTCAAAATCACTTAGTGATGCATCACCCCAATCGCTTTTGGCATGACGTACAAGAAGAATAGTTTTCATGCCTGAGTCTTTTGTTCTAAAATTACAAATAACAAATCCCAAGCTCCAAATAAATTCTAAAAAACAATAACCATAGTTGGGATTTGGAATTTGTTTCTTGGAATTTGGCTCTAGTATCCCCTGACATTCTTCCCTTCCATATAATTCATAAAAGCCTTGTTGACCACTTTGTTTCCTCCTGCTGTAGGGTAATTGCCCGTAAAATACCAGTCTCCCAGGTTATTGGGGCAGGATTTGTGCAGGTCCTCAATACTCTGAAAAATAACATCAACCGGGATGTCAAGTCCGGGGGGGGTTATCAATTGCGCGATCTTTGCTGAGATCTCTTCGGCAGTAAACTGTTTATACAACTGCTTCACCACATTTTCTTTATGAAGCTGGTTATTGCGTTGCAGGTCTTTGCATTTTTCCAGCAACTCTTTCAGGCAAGCTGTTTTGTTTCTTTCTTTCATCAGTTCCACTGCTGCATTGAAGGCAATGAAATCACCCATCTTGCTCATGTCAATGCCATAACAATCAGGATACCGGATCTGGGGGGAAGAAGAAACAACTACAATGCGTTTGGGTTTCAGCCGCGCCAGCATCCGGATAATGCTTTCTTTTAGTGTAGTACCTCTTACAATTGAATCATCAATCACCACCAGTGTATCTTTTCCGGGGCGAACGGTTCCATAGGTAATATCATACACATGCTGCACCATTTCATTCCTCCCGGTATCCTCTGAAATAAAGGTCCGCATCTTTACATCCTTGATGGCAATCTTTTCGATCCGGATCCGGCGGGTGATCATTTCACTGAGCTTTTCGGCATTATAATCTTTGCCCCAGCTCAGGATCCGTTCGATCTTTATTTTATTCAGGTAGTCTTCCATGCCTTTCAGCATTCCGTAAAAAGCTGTTTCGGCCGTATTAGGAATAAAGGAAAAAATTGTATTCTTCAGATCATGATCAATAGCATGCAGCACCTGTTCACTCAGGTTGTAGCCAAGGGCTAACCTTTCCCTGTAAATTTTTTCATCGCTTCCTCTTGAAAAATAGATCCGTTCAAAGCTGCAGGCCTTTCTTTCTTTCGGCTCCATGATCTGTGCAATCTCAATTTCACCTTTTTCATTTACGATCAGTGCCTGCCCGGGCATCAGCTCCTGCACTTCATTTTCACCAACATTAAAAGTTGTCCGGATAGCTGCTCTTTCCGATGCCGCCACTACCACTTCATCATTGATATAATAATAAGAAGGCCGGATGCCATGTGCATCACGGAAAACAAACCCGATCCCGTTGCCGGTCATTCCGCCTACATGAAAGCCCCCATCCAGTAATGGCAATATTTTCTTCAGCACTTTTTTTATGTCCATATGTCCCGGTGAATCTTCATCCTCTTTGCAAAGGAATGTATGCATCATTTCGATCATGGCTGCCAGGTCACTGAAACGAACATTATCATTCGGCTCCTTTCCGATCAATGCAAACAATTCATCAGAATTGACAATATTGAAATTTCCGGCCATGGCCAAGTTACGGGAAGGAATGGTGTGGCGGTTGATAAAGGGGTGGCAGTATTCCACTTTATTTTTTCCCTGTGTGCCATAGCGGAGATGGCCGAGCAGCAATTCCCCCAAAAAATTTACATGCCCCTTCATTAATCCCGGGTGATTTTTTATTTCGGGATCATATTTTTCCAATTCATCTATCTCCTTTCTTATCTGTTGAAAAACATCAGCGATGGCCTGTGGTGCATTGCTGCGGATGCGGTTCATAAAAGGATACCCCGGTTCCACATTCAATTTGACAGTAGCCACACCGGCGCCATCCTGCCCGCGGTTATGCTGCTTTTCCATCAGCAGGTACAGCTTGTTAAGCCCCCACAACACAGTGCCATACTGTTGATGGTAATAAGAGAAGGGTTTTCTTAGCCTGATGAATGCCAGTCCGCATTCGTGTTTGATCGGGTCACTCATGGAAGCGGCAAAGGTAGGAGATAAAGAGCTTATGCTTTTACCAAATCCTTTGTAGGGCGTGTGTCAATTTGAAAAAAATCACGCAGAGGACACGGAGAACGCAGAGAGTATTTGTTTAAAACCCTGCGAACTCAGCGATCTCAGCGTGAAACTGATGCACCGCTTTGTATTGCTTTAGCTCTTTGCTGAAACAGAAAAGCCATTACTCCTGTAATGGCCTTCTCTTTTTCATTCTAATTATTTAAAAACTTTTTTTATCCGTTGCATATTTTTGCAATAGCGGGCAGTCCCCCTGTGTGTCCGGGTCCACCATAATATAATAAGTGGGGATTTTTGCTTTCAGCCAGTTGTCAAGTGTTTTGCTCTTCTTTTCTTCCAAA
>JBGPKR010000265.1:0-3518 GCA_041486045.1 Chitinophagaceae bacterium
AAGATTTTTTTTCATAATAAAAGTTTTATGTGAATGATAAGGGAAATGTTTAATGATGATTTTTTTTGTTACCCATGCTAAAATTAGTTTAAAATGTGATGCTGCCAATACCACTTTCGGGTAATGCCGGTACCGGGACCAGGATGAGAAATGAAAAGCCCCCGATTTTATCGGGGGACTTTTATCAACTTATATGGTAATCTGTTATTTGCCTATTTCGAACTCAGGTCAGCCCGCAAAAAAAGCATTTCGCTCCAGCGGTTGTCAACGTATTTGGCATAATCCGCGAGGTAATAGTCCCAGGTTCCTTCTCCATATACCGCATTATATCTTTCAGGAAGTGGTTTCCTGAATGCAGGATCTAATTCTTTCAGCCCTGCTTTCAGCCTGGTGACTGTCAGGTACTGCGGTGCGCCTGAAAAAGAAGCTGAATAAACAGCAACACTTTCATGGCCTGCTTCCCAGACTTTTTTTAATTTCTTTATCAACCCGATCACACCATTAACCATTCCTGGTTTAGGATACATATGGTTGATAATAATTTTATCGGAATAATCAGTTAATTGTACAGTGCTGAGGTCTGCATCATAAGTGGAATAACTTTCTGTGCCTCCACCTGTAGTAAGCGGTGATACGTTTTTGTCCCAATCGGCCTGGTGTTCGGCCCCAAGATTTCCCCGGCCGTCTATTGCCTCCCAGGAATTAGGTCCTTCGGATACATGAAAGCCGCCGGCATCCGGGCCTGTTTGAATTTCGAATACACGCCATTTCCAGTCGCCGGTGTGGTATTTCTGGGCATGGGCGGCGAAGGCTTTTGCAAACTCAGCAACCTTGTCGGGTTTTGCAAAAACCCTGAATGAATTCATAACGTTTTTTGTTTGACTCATTCCCAGTAAAGGAACAAGCATGCCAATAAGAAAGATCTTTCTCATGTTTTTTGGGTTTTAGTGTGTTTAATAAATAAAGGAAGGGTAAAATTGAGATAGGAAAGGAATCTATTGAAAAGATAGGAATAAAAAAAGTATCACCAAATTATTTTTCGGTGATACTTTCTGAATAAAAATTTCTGTAAAACCAATATACTTATAATATCAATAAATGCCCGGTTCCGAGGACAGTCTTTTTATCATCTGCTATTTTGTAATAAATGAATCCGCTCCTGTTGGACAGGGTTTCAGTGGGTACCAGCTTTGTATCAGTTATCACCGTGGATAATACTTGCCCGCTTGTATTGAAAAAATAAACAGTAAGCTTTTCGTTATTATAGTTGCTGATATTCAGGTCTGCTCCTTTTTGCCAGATGTTTGGAAAAAGCCATACCAGGTTTTCCTGGTTATATTTAACGGCAACAACCTGTGAATATTTCTGGTAGCCAGCCATACCCTGGATATTCAGGCGATAGTAGGAAACACCGGAGAGGGGGTTGTTGTCATTATAACTATAACTGGCACCGGGTATATTCAGTCCCTGGATACTGGTTATAGGATTAAAATTCCTTCCATCAGCGGAACGTTCCACTTTATAGTTTTCGATATTGTCTTCCGAAGAAGTTTTCCAGTTCAGATGTACAGTTTTGTTTTGCATAGTGGCCGTAAAACTGGTCAGCGTTACGGGAAGGGTAATAAAGGTGTAATAAACTGTTATGCGTATATTATTGACCCGGCCGGCTGTTGATACGCCATCATTGTTATTTCGCTGGGCAGCAATGGCCACACCAAATTGATTATCGTCTATGAATTTGTAATCCCAGGTTTCTCCCCACAGATCAGTGGAGCCACCATAGCTGATGTATGTGTCAACATCAGGATAGGGAGTCCCTGCAGCTTTTTCCAAACCGGAAATACGCCCTGTTTTTATAATTTGTACACTGAAGTCAGATGTACGGGAATTGGGATCCGAACATTCCACTTCCACTTTTATCCCGTCGATGATGGTTCCTGCCGGTATCAGGAAACCGAAATCTTTTACTACCAGGTAATCAGTATGACTACCTTTTCCTCCGGTGAGATCGCCGAAACTGGCATAATTCTCATCCTCCAATTGAACATTAGTGATATCAGTCCATTGCTGGCTGTAACCAGGAAGGTCGGCATTGGAAAATGAATTGGGATTATTTGGCCCCGCAACCTGTGCCGAGAGATTAATGCAAATGAATGTGCAAAAACAGAATAAAAGTTTTCGTTTCATATAGGATATTTTAGGATTCTTTTTAAAAACGGAATAAAAATATAAAACAGTACTTTCCCATGCAACCTTTCGGCGATATAATGTGTAATTGTATTCACTTATAGTATTTATTCTATTCAATTGTACAGGGTATTTACGATTTCCTGCCTGCCGGGCAGGGAAATGTGAAAAAATGAAAAGATCGACCCGGGTATTTCTTGTCAACCCCGGGTTCAAAAAAAATCGAAAAACGGGCAACTATTTTGGGTGTCAATCTCTTTTTTTTAAAAATTATTATAGCTTGCTGCAATGATCCGGATAAGATTTGCTGCTGAAGATGACGCAGAATTGATAGCGGAAATCAGCCGCCAGACTTTTTATGAGACCTTTGCTGTACAAAACAGCCGGGAAAATATGGATATGCACATGGCTCAATATTATGCCGTGGAAAAAATACGGGCCGAACTCAGGGACCCCTTTAGTATTTTTCTGCTGGCTTATGAAGGTGACCGGCTGGCCGGTTATGCCAAAATGAATGACCATATAAAAGAAGAATCAAAGGAACTGGAAAACCCGGTTGAAATAGAACGTATTTATTCTATAAAAGAAATGATCGGGAAAGGTGTGGGCAAAAAACTAATGGAAAAATGCCTGGCTATTGCCAACGAAAAAAACAAAAAAACGGTCTGGTTAGGGGTATGGGAATTTAATTACCGGGCCATTGAATTTTATTCCCGTTGTGGATTTGAAAAATTTGGCGAGCATAATTTCCCAGTGGGGAATGATCCCCAAACGGATTGGCTGATGAAGAGATCGCTTACCAGTCTTTAATTTTCCTTCAGTCATCTTTCATATTTAAAGATTAAATTTGTTGATAAGGGCAAAAAATGAAAACACATAAATACCTTGATAAAATCTTTTTGCTGATCATATTAGCGCCGGTGATCTGTTTTTCACAGCAAAAAGCTGTGATCATCAAGCTGTCACAGGAAGAAACTTATACATTAAATGATTTTCAAACAAACATCACGCTAAAGAAAAAGAGTTTCAGATTCAGGATCATGCTTGAAAACATGGATGGTGTTTACGTTTTTGCAAGTGTCAGGGATTCGGTTTACCGGTATACTGAAACCAGTCCCATTCGTGACTTTTCCTATCTTAAAATATTAGAATTACGGGAGGAAGATAAATTCAATGCGAATAAGGAATTAAGTCTCAGTGAAACAGGCTGGTCATACTGGTTTTATAATGACAGCGCAGAATGGCATCCTTTTAGCCGGAGCATTGTCCCCCTCGGCAACGGTCGGGTTGTTTGTACCAAATCTATCAAAGAACTATATGATGTGGCTGAT
>JBGPKR010000266.1:0-3474 GCA_041486045.1 Chitinophagaceae bacterium
CAATTCCTTATGACAAGATCTGCCAAATACCTTGTTTTATCTGCCCTTTTTTTTAGTCCCGGCCAACCGGCAACAGCCCAGACAATATTTGCCCCAGGTACTGCAACAAAAAACCAACAATGCAAGCCCCCCAAAAACCGGGAACTTTTTCATGATTATATAGATGCACAACAGAAAATTGTGCTGAAGTCGGATGGGAAGAACGATAACCGGTTTACCCCATCAACTGATGAAGAAATAAACTTCCTGGTCACCCAGTCCCTGGTTAAAGGTATTGATGAATTGCAATGTAAAATAGAAACGGATAGCAGTTTGAAAGACCAGGTGAAAGTAAAATACCTGAGAGGGATTGAATACCTGCTGAAGTTTTTTATTTCAAATACAGCAAACCGCAGAGTCAGCCCGTTAATATTGCCCGATATCGTGGTCGCTTATGAAAAGTGTGTACAAAATGATAAAAAGGGGTTATCCATTGAAGGTATTATAAACAGGTTGTCTTATGAATCCGCTTATTCGGTAATAAGAGCCGATAATGTAACTTTTGAAAAGAACCCCGGGTATAAAGCAGGTATGCAGGCGGTTGTTTTGAAATATTGCAAACTTCATCCCGAACAGATTTTTTCAACATTGCAACAGAACCCGGATGTGTCATTTGCTGATAGCCTCGTCAGAACAGTTGCGCAAAAGTATCCGAGGCAATTGTATGATTATGCGGCGGCTAATAATAAATTCGGTTTTATCATCCGGAACATCACCGATGATATTTTTATTAAGTCGGTAGTAAGGATGGCAAAAAGTAAAAGCGGTCAGCAATATTTCCCTTTCCTGGATAATATTGTTAAAGGGAAAATGACTTTTGAAGAAATTGATTCAGTAAAAAACGATTCATTGCAGTATTACAGGTTGCTGGTGAAAACCCAGATGGATTATTGGTATAGAGCCGTGAATAAAGATACCGCAATGGAATTCAAAGCACTTATAGACAGGCTTGAAAAAAAAGGAAAAGAGTCATTTGTGAATGTCATCAACGGCCTGCATACGGAACCGGCTGAGGTCCGTTTCAGGAGCATTCAGTCTTTAACGGCGGAAGAACTTTACTACCTCGCAGTATTATCTGACGGAACCATTTATACGTCCAGTTTTGTAAAAGGTGTATACCCGCTGATGATGCAGAAGATCAATAACCGTGGTGACTCATTGCTGATGCAGGTAAATTTTGACAAGTACCGTAAACTGATAAAAATGGCAGCGGGGTATAATACATTAGGAAATTTCCTCGGTTCGTTTCCGCAAAGCACCAATCCCGGTGAAGAAGCTCCTGCCAATACATTGATGAGGGCCTTTGTAAAAAATTTAGAAAAAGGAGATGGACCCGAAGCTGCCGTGGATGTAGCAGACTCCTATGCCAGTATTGCTGAAACACTGAAGCCGATAGCCAATGACATGCTTAAAAATGTGCAGGATAATTACAAACGGAATGAAGCGGCCGGGAATAAAAAAGGTATCGCCATTTACAAAATCCTCAATAAGCTCTTTCTTTCTGCCGATACAACAAATAAAATTGATCTGACGAAAGAACTTGGTATCCCGCCTGTCTATGAAGTGCCGTATCAATTACTGCTGAATGACAGCGGCAGGGTAATTATGCAGGTTTTCTTTTATGGTGATAAAGATGGCCAGGGTATCTTCAAAGGATTTTTAGGAACATACGGCAATGCCAACTGGAAAGTTACTGACAACGATCAATGGGTTTGTATCACTTCAGTTAAAGGGAACCCTGTTTCTATTTATGCCAACAAACCCCTGCCCGAAGAAGGTGGTGAGGATGAAAAAGCACAAAAGGCATTATGCACATATCTTGAGAAGAATAAATTATATCCTGTCGTAACCATACACCGCGGCCACAGTTATACTGCACCATCCACAGTTGAGCAAATGGCAGCTTCTTCAAAAATTGTTTTTCTCGGTTCCTGCGGAGGTTACCTCATCATTCATGATGTGCTGGAAAAAGCTCCGGATGCACACATCATAGCTACCAAGCAAATAGGCGATACAAGGGTTAACAGGCCTTTCTTCCAGCTCCTTTCTGAAAAAGCCAGGAATGGTAATAATGTTGATTGGATACCTTTCTGGAAAGAACTGAAGGAAATGGCGCAGTCTGAAGATTTTGAAGATTATATTCCTCCGTATAAAAACCTCGGGGCACTGTTTATCAAAGCCTACAAGATAGCCATGGGTGGAGAGTAAGAAAATCAATAAACGGCAAACAGGTCTGTTTACTTCTGTCTAAATTTGTTGTTTATTCAATTCTCCATCTTGTCAGCGCCCAAAAAAACTTTTTTTGATTTTGCCTTATTGCGGAGAGTGTTTCACTATGCGGCTCCGTATAAGAAAAAATTTTACGGGTCAGTCGTACTGGCTATTGTCTTAGCTGTTATCACACCCATAAGGCCGATGCTTATCAAACTGACAGTAGATAATTACATTACCCATTCCATCGCTTCCATGCTTATTAATATTACGCTGATCCAGGTAGGTCTGATACTGGTGGAAACGGCGATGCGGTTTCTTTTCTCTTTTACTACAGCCTTATTGGGGCAATCTGTTGTAAAAGACCTGCGGGTTGCTACTTACAAAAAAATAATGGGGCTTAATCTTTCCCAGTTTGATAAAACACCTATCGGAACGCTGACCACAAGAACGATAAACGATATTGAATCAATCAACGACATTTTTTCAGACGGCCTTGTTCCCATCATTGCCGACCTGCTTTCCATTTTTTGTGTGCTGAGCGTTATGTTCTGGGTGGACTGGCGGCTTACCCTGGTTGCACTCATTCCTTTCCCCATTATTCTGGTTGCCACCTGGTATTTTAAGGAAAGCATCAACCGTTCTTTTTTTAAGGTAAGAAATGCGGTTGCAAGTCTCAATGCCTTTGTACAGGAACATCTTACCGGCATGTCGGTTGTTCAGGCTTTTGCCTCAGAAGAAAGAGAGTTTGAAAAGTTTAAAAAAATTAATAAACAGCATCGCAACGCCAACATCAGGGCCATTTTTGCTTACTCGGTCTTCTTTCCTGTCGTCGAGATTGTACTTGCTTTGTCAATAGGATTAATAGTCTGGTGGACATCCAAGGAAGCCTTGCATCTGCAGGTAAGCCAGTTTGGAAAAGTGATGTCTTTTATTTTATTCATGAACCTGTTGTTCCGTCCGCTCCGGGTGCTTGCTGATAAATTTAATATACTGCAGATGGGTATCATTGCCAGCGAAAGAGTTTTTAAGGTGCTGGATAATGAAGATACCACCAAACCGCCTGAAGGGGGCTATGTAAAGACTTCGGAAATTTTAAATGGCGCTATTAATTTCGACAAGGTTTGGTTTGCTTACAATGATGAAAATTATGTATTGAAGGATGTAAGTTTTACCGTGCAACCCGGGGAAACGATCGCGATCGTCGGGCATACAGGCAGCGGG
>JBGPKR010000267.1:0-3462 GCA_041486045.1 Chitinophagaceae bacterium
AAGCGCCAACCTACATGGCTTCGTAACGAAATGGCATGGCAGAGTATTATCATGTCCAACGGTGAGGACGTTATTAATTATAAATTCAATGATTTGCCTAAACTGGCCGCTGATGCAAAAAAATACGGAGTAACAACATTCGAAATTTTAGGATGGGACAAAGGCGGGATCGATCGTGGATATCCTGAGTACGAACCGGATCAAAGACTTGGAACAAAAGAAGATTTCAGAAATGCATTAAGTAATATTAAAAAAATAGGAGTGCACCCGCTCATCTTTGCAAACATTCAATGGGTGGATACAGATATTCCATTGTATTACCATAAACTGAAAAAATATGAAACAAAGGGACGGTGGACAGATGATCTTATGCTTTCAGGATGGGGTGAAGGAACTATTAGCTCCCGTATTGGAATCAGCAGGCACAACATGACGCAAATGACGCCATCTTATCCCGAAGTAAACAAACTGCTGATGGATTATTTTCTTGATTTGGTGAGATCGGGGGCCGATGGTTTTCAATTTGACAAAACGACTTCTATTGATGTTGATTTTAATCCGTTGCTCAAGTTGAGTCCCGACAGGGCCATGCCACAAGCTGTTTTTGATATATTAGGGCAGGTATTGAAGGAAGGAAGAAAAATTGATCCGCAATTGGCCATCGCTTCAGAGCTGATTTGGGATCGTACCTTTCAATATGTAGATGTATCCTATCTCCGCATGAATGACATAGATATGCATCCTGCATTAAAGTACACTTTTCCTGAATGGACATCCACCATATTTGCAGAAAGTCCTTTCGATTTTAATATCATGAATAATGGCATGCGATACGGCCTGGTATGGGCGATGGCCCCACGGCATTATAGTGCTTCTCTTGACGAGGCTGTAACTCAGCCTTTATCGAAATATGTTGGAGAACTCATCAGGATTCGAAAAAAATATGCGGATATTCTGTTTACCGGTCGGTTTATGGATACCCTGGGGGCAACTTTAAAATGCGGAGAAAATTCAAGATTTTCTGTTTTTGAACCTATGAATGATAAAACAAGGAAGGCCGTAGTGGTTGTTAATTTCGACAATAAGGAAGATGAGGTTGAAATGAATATTGAGAACATAAAGGGTGGCAATGCAGAACTCTGTATTCCATTTCAAAACGATAAGATAGTTCAGTTGCCTGTAAAAATAAAGCTGCCTGCAAGAACTTGTGCCGTATTGGTTCAGGTCAAAGACTTATGAGCAATCATTTACTTTACCTAAGAATCAGTACGAGAAATCTCATCTGATGATAAATTAATTTCAGCTCGTTGAGTTTGTCTTACGACGACTGTATATGTTTTCCTCAATTCGGTTGTTTGTGAACTCTGCCGCAAGGCTATGCTGAGAAAGTTGTTACTCATCCCGGTAACATCGGGACTAAACAACAAAAAACGACTGAATGTAACTGAGAATAGTTTTGAATTAAAATCATTAAGAGTTATTTTGTTGGCAAAATTTATCTGCTTTTATGAAAATTCTTTTTCTCCTTTTTTTATCAGCTTCTTTTACTGAACTCTTCGCTCAAAGCGATACAGTTATTGCTTTTTACGATAGGGATGGGAAAGTTTGCCAACAGGATAAGGCCATTAAGTTTAGTTTGCAAATAAAGGAGAATGATCATTATAAAAAACTAATGGTAGATGGGATGGATAGCAAAATAGAATCTATTGCTTATTTCAGCGATACTGAATGTAAAACTTTTGACGGACCTTATTATGAATTATATAAAAATGGCCGCACAAGGACTTTAGGATATTACCATCAGAATAAAAAAATAAACACCTGGAAAACATGGAGCGACGATGGAATACTAACAGATTCCCTGGTTTATTTAGATGGATACATTAATGGAATTGGTCTTTCCCGGAATAAGGAAGGTGTAGTTATTGACTCCCTGATATTTGAAAAAGCCGGAAAGGGTGTTAGTCATGGTTACTGGAGTAATGGTAATTCCAGCCAACGTGGTGGTTATGTTGCGGGGAAAAAAGACGGTATGTGGACATATTATTATCAAACCGGGAAAAAGTGCCAGGAGGTAAATTATATAGCTGACTCTGCTGTTTCATACTCCTGTTATGATGAAAAAGAAAATATACAGAAGGATAATTGTATTTATGAAAAGGAAGCAAATTTTCCGGGTGGTGAAAAAAAATGGGTACAATACCTGGGTAATAAATTAAGCACTGCCCGTTTGCCAAATGATTATTACAATGGGAAAATATACGGGCAGGTATGGATACAATTCATAGTGGATATTGATGGAAGTATCATGGAAGCGAAAATCATTCAGTCGGTTGAGCCATCATTAGATGAAATAGCTTTGAACATTATCAGAGAAAGTCCAAGATGGCAACATGCTGTGCAATATAACCGACCGGTAAAAGCTTATCGTAAGCAACCCATCACTTTTGCTAAGGTTGCAAATTAATTGGGCTGTTATAAGCACGTCTGATTAGCTTACAAAGGCTTTCTGTGATGCCCGCGATGACGATAGTTATGTTCGAAATGACAAAAGCATGAAATGCGCCGAGTGGAAGTTCGTCATTGCGAGGATCCGTCTTTGGCGGAGATGAAGCAATCTATTTTCTTGTTTTCAGATAGTTGCGCATCAATATCACCTGGGGCTTTGCTATGATGCCCGTAATTGACGATGGTTGTAATTGAAATCACAACAGCATGAAATGATCCGAAGCGATATTTTCGAATAAGCCGTTGAAACACTCAACCGGGATATTTTAGAATTTTATTTCCCTCGATCGTGATTATTTTTTTGTTATCATCTGTATAACTCAGTTTTACTTTAGCGCCACCATTGCTGAGTAATTCAAATTGTACTTTCAACTGGTCCAGGCCACCGTCAAAACTGTTATTTCCCTTATAATCCATTGCCTCCATAATCTGTCCATTCATTTTTACAAAGAGTTGATCGCCGTCCCTGTAAAACTCACCCATTGATTTATCACTCATCTCATACAGGCCCGTTATTTTTTTATATGCAGCGGAATCAAGTACATACTCTTCTTTTAATGAAATATCAAATTTTACTACCTTCTCATTTTGATCATTTTTTGAAATATCAAGAATGCGATGTAACGACCTGGGGTCAGAAGAACTCATGTCTTCAGCAATATGTTTATCTCCCTTAAAATATATCTGAGTTACAAGATCCTGCAATTCAGTACCTGAAATTCTCATATGAATATGAGCAGGTCTTGTCAGGGTAAGGCCTGCTTTATAAGGAACAGGAAGAATGGTTCTGAAATGATATTTTCCATCATCTCCCGTTTTCCATGACGAACGATAGATATAATCATCCGAGGTATTATCATATACACCATCTTCGTTGCAATGCCATATTTCAACCAATGCATTTTTCATCGCAGTCTTTCCATCTTTTCCGAAAACCGTTCCACTGAAATGAAG
>JBGPKR010000268.1:0-3447 GCA_041486045.1 Chitinophagaceae bacterium
AAACCATGTGTGCCGGAAAGTGCACTGAGCAACATATAATTTCCGAATGCGTCCGGTCTTTTCTTTAATGCACCGACGGTGGCGTTAGCACCGACGGAAACTCCAATTGCGCTTCCTATGCCGGGAAGGATTATCATGAATGCAAGTCCTATGTATGCTATCAATAAATTTGTCATAATGATTTTATTTTTACTTAGTTTGAAATAGTTGTAAATGGTTTATAAGGATTTCCGCCCCCGGTAAATCCTGCATTTTTATAAAATTCTACAAACGTTAGCCGCATGGTATGCACGAATGCACCAAGCGAAGCCACGAAGAGGTTTAACGTGTGACCAAAAAGCAGCACGATGAGAAAAAGCACTGGACCGATGTACGACACTTTTTCAATTTGCCATGCAATGCTATTTATGACCAATGCAAGGATGGCGCTTGAAACACCGAGTGCAAAAAGGCGGATATAAGAAAGCACATCGCCCATGAGACCTGTGATACCGAACAATTCCCAAATTCCTGTGCCAATGCCTTTGAAAAATCCTGCCGCGGGGTCGGCAAAAAATATAATTAAAGCCAGCCCGATATAAATATCAATGTGAGAATAAAAGGGCAGAATTTTAAAATAGAACATGTTTAGAAGATGCAGGATAATCATTATCCATCCTACCTGGGGAAGACCGTATTTAAATCCAAATTTTATCATCTTATTTAATCCCTGCAACACCATGCCGAATAAAATTTGTACGAAGCCAATGGCAATAGCTAGGGTAAAGATCTGTTTGTCGCGCAGGAAAATATTTTTTGTAAAGGAAAGTCCCGGCAATTCTGCAATGGAAAATCCAAAAATATTTCCCGTAATCAATCCGAATAAAAAGGTGATGACACCAAGCAGTTGCACAAGTGTGAGATATGATTTTTTAACCTTCGGCTTCCCAATAAGCTTTATTAAGGTGGCACCTGCCAGTAATATAAGTCCGTAACCCGCATCGTTCATCCCAAAACCGAAGAACATTGCAAAGAATGGTGCGAAGAATACCGTGAGGTCTAAATCTTTGTAAGACGGCAATGAGAACAAACTTCCAATAGGTTCAAAAAGGCGGCTGAACCAGTTATTGTGCAGCAGTATAGGTGGGTTGTCGGAAAAACGTGAACGCTTTTTGATATAAACAATTCCTTTGTTGTCGAGGAATTCGGAAAACATTTTTTTCTGTGTCCGGGGAACAAACCCTTCAAGAATTTTTATTTTATTATCGGCAGCATGCTGCGTATTCCTTATCACACGGCTTAGTTCATACAACTCTTCGAGTTCGGATTTTCTTTTTTGCAAGGAAGGCAGGTAAGCGGTTGCATACTGCTCAAGACTTGTTTTCAAGTCTTTAGAAATTATTTCTTCAGATTTTTCTTTTGCCTGTTTTACCTGCTCCAAAATTTCAGGAATGGATTTGCATTCATCAGTTAAAGGAGCATTACTTTCCGGTTTATGTGTATCAAGAAATACAATGGCACCATTTATCTCTGTTATCATTTGACTGCGTTGTGTTTGTTCTGCATCATCTTCTTTATTTTTTTCAGCTATATGGAAAACACCGATTTTTCTCAGCTCAGGCAAAAAAGCATCATATTCTCCGTGGAAAATAAGCATGGAAAACTCTGTCATCGGTACAATCATGGCTTGTAATTTTAGATGGATAAAATTCTTTTCTTCATAATTTTCTGCGTTGCCTTACCTAAACTTTCTTCATCATTCATAAATTTTTTAATTTTTGAAATGGCATTGAGATAATCCGGCACCTGTACTTTTTCATAGAGGTTAACCTTCTGCGTAGTTTTTTTTCTGGCCGCATCTAATAATGCTGTCCTGATGCTCAATAATTCCTTCTCGATGGAAAGCCGTACCAATTCTTTCAGCATCGCAATTCCGTCAGAAACCCAGAGTGGCTGGTTGAACAGGCAAAGCAGTTTTAATTCAAAATCTACATTTTCAAACTGCGGCGTTTTTACTCCCGCAATATTCTTCATGCTTGTTTTTACTTCGCTTACCGTTATCACATCCTGTGGAAATTCCGGCCACAGTATGTTCATGTATTCATACTGTTTGATTTTGCTTTCAACACTTCGTTCCAGTTCAAGCCTTTTCTTTTTTGCTTTTTCCGCTTCTGTTCGCAGGATGGCTTCTTTATATTTAATCACTGGCAAAGCATCCAACCGTACTTTCAGTTGTTTCTGCATTTCCTGTAATGAAATTTTATTGTATTGAAATTTTATTGCCATTTCACAACCATTTTATTTCGTTGTTTAAATGAAGTGTTTGCCGGGTTCATATTTTCATCCATGGAAGAATTTTCTTCTTCCATCTCAGTTGCTTTCTCCCAATATTGTTCAATATATTTTGTTTTGATACCGAGTTCTTCGGGCTCAAAATTTCTTCTGAATAAATTCCAGGTAATGTTCAGCATCTTCGTTATATCCAAATTGATGTCAATGGCAAGTAATTGCTGTGCATACTCTTTTGCAAACTTTAGTGTACGTTTATCATAGTCGCTCAAATCAAAACCGTTTTCCAGTTTTGTTTTTGCATTGGCTGCATCAGCATACAAACGGATAGCAGCATTCATTACCTGTGGATGGTCTTCTCTTGTTTGCTTTCCAATCACGAATTGTTTCAATCTTGATAAACTGCGGAAGGGGTCAATGATTACCTTTCCTATTTCGGTATCTCTTCTTAAAAACAATTGTCCTTCGGTGATGTAACCGGTGTTGTCAGGAATGGCATGTGTGATGTCGCCTTCTGAAATAGTAGTCACGGAAATGATGGTGATTGAACCACCCGAATGAAGTTGTACTGACTTTTCATAAATTTTTGCAAGGTCGCTATATAGCGAGCCGGGCATGCTGTCTTTTGAAGGTATCTGGTCCATACGATTGGCCACAATGCTGAGTGCATCGCAATACAATGTCATGTCAGTGAGCAAGACAAGCACCTTCTCATTTTTTTCAATAGCGAAATATTCTGCGGCAGACAAGGCCATGTCAGGAATAAGCAACCGTTCTACGGTAGGATCTTCAGTAGTATTGATAAAGCCGATAATTTTTTCTGGCATATCAGTATTCACAAAAAGATCTTTGAAATACAGGTAGTCATCATTAGAAAGTCCGATGCCGCCAAGAATAATACGGTCGGCATTGGAGCGAAGCGCTACAAGTGCAATAACAGCATTATACGGTTGGTCGGTATCAGCGAAGAATGGAATTTTTTGACCGGCAAGCAGCGTGTTGTTCAAATCAATTCCTGCAATGCCTGTTTCTATCAGATCAAAAGGTTGCTTTCTTCTTACAGGATTTAAACAGGGCCCACCAATCTCCACTTCTTTTCCATGCGGAGTATATTTTCCGTCAATCGGCTCACCGTAGGCATTGAAAAATCTTCCGCCCAATTCATCGCTTACTTTTAAG
>JBGPKR010000269.1:0-3440 GCA_041486045.1 Chitinophagaceae bacterium
AAATTTTTCTTGCTGGCAATAGCTTTTGTTTTTTCAACAGTGTCAATGATCATTGTGAACATATCTTTTACATGGCTGTAATTAAGTGTCATTGTTACCCTGTATTTACAGGTACGGCTGATACCAAAACTATTTGTGTATTGAGGGCGAAGATTGATATTTCCCTTCATGAACGTGTATTCATCCAGTTTAAATTCAAACGGATTCAGGTCCTGGTAGGCCGGCCTGTCAATACGACGACTATAACTCAGGCTCCATGGCTGTTTTGGATTTTTATTGAAACTAATAGCTGCACTCGGAAACAAATCAGTATAAGATCTTTTGAATGAAGAAGCACTGGCCACATAGTTGCTTCCATTATATTTCAGGCCATTCGAAACGCCTTCTGAAATTGTGTTCTCTACTCTCACGCCGCCCTGTAACATAAATTTTTTGTACTGCCTGTTATAATTCACATAGCCTGCATTGATATTTTCTTTATAGATAAAGTGGTTGCTGCGATCATTATCAAGATCCTCAACTGAACCGTTCACATTGAACCGCTGAAAATCATTGTCTGTTTTTACCCAGGCTGATTTGCCACCGAATCCCAATTTCCCTTTCATAAAATTTTGTTCGTAATCAGCTTTGATGGAATTGATATTGATCCGTGCGGGTGAGATCATATGGTAGATCACCTCGCTTTGTTTCACCTGGCCTGAAGCATCATAATAATAATTTGGCTGGAACTGGTCATTGCCGAGATCATATGTTCCGCGGTCTGCATTTACTATAAAGCTGGTTCCTTTTGGATCATTGTAATTATAGTTAAGATTAATATTGGCATTATGTCGTTTCATGCGGGTACTGTTCTCAGCAACCAAAATGCGATCAACTGTGTTCGTTGTTGTGTGGGAAATATAGGTCTTGCTGTTACTCGTCAAAGTTGGATCAGCAAGTGTTCCATTCACCATTATACCAATCGTATTTTTTTTATTTAAAAAATAATCAGTCCCGATCTTGAAATTATGAGTCTTGCGCAGATCGAGGATGGTTCCCTGCTGGTCAAAAAGACTGTCCAATACCGTTCTTTTGATATCCAGATGTTGTTCGTTGAGCGCATGATTGTAACTGTAAGTGCTGAAGATGTTAATGTTTTTATTTCGATAATTCAGTGAAAGCCCTGCATTGTATTTAGCATATATCCCGATATTCCATCCTGCATTCACAGAACCATTTGTTCCAAATGATTTATTCTTTATCAACTTAATGTTAATGATCCCGGCATTGCCCGCAGCCTCGTATTTTGCAGACGGATTGGTGATAAGTTCGATCGCTTCGATCTGCGAAGATGGCAATGTCTTGAGATAAGCGGCAAGATCCTGTCCTGATAAAGGAGTTACTCTTCCATCAATATACACCTGCACTCCATTTTTTCCTGCCAGGCTAATGTTGTCATCTTTGTCGAGCAGTACGCCTGGTGATTTACGCAATAATTCCAGGGCATTTGATCCCATTGCATTGATCGTACCTTCCACATTCAGGATCATTCTATCAGCTTTTACTTCCACCATTGGTTTCTTTGCCGAGACATTTACATTGCTCATATTGGCGGGAATTTTAGATAGTTTCAATTCCGGAACCGCAACATCATCTGAACGGAAAGAAAATTTTTGTGAGAATGCAGACTGGTAACCTACGTAAGTTGCCACTACTTTATAATTTCCTTCTTTGATCCCCGAAAAATTATAAGAGCCATTTGCTTTTGTAACCGCCAGCTTAATAGTGGAAGAATCTTTTAGTAAACTAACGGTAGCTCCATTGAGCGGTGTGCCGCTTTCATCTTTTGCCAGGCCGTTTATTTGTTGCGCTTGTGAAAAAAATGTAGTTGCAGTCAGCAGGAATAATAACAGAAGTCGCATAAATTTTGGTTTTAAGTTTAAGACTAACTCAATAGTCTGATGCAAGAATATCTAATAAAAGAAAGCGGTGAAAGCGGTTGTCAATAAACAGCAGATCATGGTAAACAAACAACAGATCAGGACGCGGGAGTAAATATTGGATGCTTGTTTAATTAAAAAGGCTAAGTGAAAAATATAAGGAATGTGTTCTTTCATTTTTCATTTTGCCTTTACATTGATTGACCATTTCGGGCCATTGGTTTACCGCAAAGTCAATTCTATAGATTGCAGGATGAAAAGAAAAAGATTTGCCGATATTTATCTTTATAAATAGCATGATGAAGAGATCAATCGATAGAAAGCGGGTTAAATTATATTTATGGATTGGGCTTGGTTATTTTCTCCTGGGGACCTTTCACACCCTGTCAAAGTATCCCGGTAGATTTTTCCCTGTGATGTTCAATAATCTTTGGGGAGTTGTTTATCTTATTCCTCTCAATTTTATACTTTTTGAATATACCATTCCATTTGTCTGGAGGAAAAGAAAAACCATCATTTACAATATTCTTCTCGGAATTTTGCTTTTATGGGTTCATTTGATGTTGTATTCTTACGGCTCGTATGCCTGGAGGCTACTGGGAATACAGATACATGTTTATACTGCATTAAAGGCATTCTCTTCAGGAGATGAAGTGGTCGAAAATCAAATGGGATATAGCATCGGATCAGTTTTCTTTTTTGGGATCATCCGGCATATTTATAATTATGTCAAATTAACACAGTCACAACAGCAATTGCGTATTGAAAAGCAGGCGGCAGAATTGAATTACCTGCGGTCACAAACGAATCCGCATTTTTTATTCAACACTTTGAATAATATTTATTCATTAGCAAGAGATAAATCCGATGTTGCACCGGAGTCTATTTTGAGACTCTCGAAAATTTTGCGTTTCATGTTGTATGAAACCAGCGGAACGTATATTAGTATAGAGCAGGAATTGAAAATCATCAGTGATTATATAGAACTTGAAAAATTACGTTACGATGAATCTTTGCACATTAATTTCAACCACGATGTGGAAGATATGAAACAGGCTATACCGCCCCTGTTGCTGGTGCCTCTGGTAGAGAATGCATTCAAGCATGGCGCATCTGAAACAAGAGGTCGTCCTTTTGTCGATATTCATCTTTCGGTTAATAAAAGGCAGTTAACTTTTGTTGTAAAAAATTCCTTTGAAGCAGTTCCTGCTGAAGGAAGTGTTAAAGAAAATATCGGTCTGTCTAACCTGAGGAGGCAATTGGAGTTGCTTTATAAAGATTACAATTTGTCCGTTCAACAAGGCGAGTCTGTGTTTACGGCTACCTTAAAAATTAATCTGGCAAGTCATGTCTAAAATAAAATGCATTGTGGTGGAAGATGAGCCATTGGCTGTAAAAGTTTTAGCGGATTATATTTCGCAAGTGCCTTTCCTGGAATTACAGGGAACATTTAAAGATGCTATTCTGGCAACCGACTGGCTGCGGAATCATGAAACCGATCTTATTTTTTTAGATATTCAT
>JBGPKR010000270.1:0-3400 GCA_041486045.1 Chitinophagaceae bacterium
CCAGAATTATACTAATTATTCTGATAAGGAAATAAAGAAAGTAAATGACCTTGTCGGTGACATGAAAGTCAAGAACCTGGCCAATGAAACCGAAAAAATAGTGGCAGTAGAAAATTATATCAAAATAAATTTCACCACCCGTGAAGATATAGGGGGCGATGATGCAGAAAACTTAGAGAAGGTCATTAAGTCAAAACTGGCGAGCTACCTGGGGATCATCCGCCTGTACGGCGCTATTTTACAGCAGTTGAATATCCAGCATGAATTTGTACTGACTGTCGACAGGAACAAATATACGATTGACAAAAATTTTGAGAACTGGAACAATTGCGACAACCCGGTCATTTATTTCCCTGCATTAAAGAAATTCATGGCACCCACCCTTAACGAATTTCGTTTTCCCTGGATAGATCCCAGTTGGGGCAATACCAATGCTTTTTTCTGCAAGACCACTACCATTGGCAACTTTACTACTGCATTCGGCGAAGTAAGGATGATACCACTTGAAGATTACACAAAAACGGTTGTGAATACTGAAGCAGATATTCAATTAAATGAATCTGCCGATACACTGATAGTCAATATCAGCCAGATCTTTTCAGGTTATGCTGCATCAACCTACAAGGCTATTTTTACTTTTTCACCTGATGAGACCAAAAAGCTTGTCACCAAAGAGATGATAAAATTCGGCACCAATTCGGAAAACCTTGTCAGTTCGAAGATGGAGAACCAGGATTTTGAAAGTTATCATGATAACAAGCCTTTTATTTTATCTGCCCAGGTAAAAGCCAGTGAACTGGTAGAGAAGGCCGGGAATAAAACAATCATTAAAATTGGTGATATTATTGGCCCGCAGGTTGAGATGTACCAGGAAAAACCAAGACAATTCCCGATGAATATAGATTTCCCCCATATCCTGGAACGAAAGATCAACTTCACTATACCAGGTGGATATATTGTAAAAAACCTGGACGACCTGAATATCAATCATACTTACCAGGAAAATGGTCAAACAACAATGGGTTTCAATTCTTCCTATCAGGTTGCAGGAAATGTTGTAAAAATCACGATCCTGGAAGAATACCGCCGCACCTATTACCCGTTGTCACAATTTGAAGATTTCAGAAAGGTGATCAATGCAGCTGCCGACTTTAATAAGGTGGCACTTGTATTAGAAAAGAAATAGCAACATTAAAGGTATGAATGGCAAAACAGCTTCGATTATTGGAGTTACCGGACTGATAGGTAGTCATCTTTATGAGTTGCTGAAGCAGGATGAAAATTTTGATATCATCCGGCTGATCGTACGCCGCCCTTTTCAAAATACAGATATTAAAACTGAAGTAAAGCTGATTGATTTTTCTGATGCAGGATCATTTCAATTGGCTCTTGATGGCAGCAATGTGGTCTTTTGTGCCATTGGAACCACGCAGAAAAAAGTAAAAGGCGACAAAGCCGCTTACCGTAAAGTGGATTATGATATACCGGTGAAGGCGGCAAGGTTTTGCAAAATGACCGGTTGCGAAAAATTTGTATTGGTATCTTCTGTTGGCGCAAACAGCAAAAGCAATAATTTTTACCTGAAACTGAAAGGCGAAGTTGAAGATGCGGTAAAAGCTGTTGGCTTACAATCGGTATATATCATGCGCCCATCCATGTTATTGGGAGATAGAAAAGAATTTCGATTGGGTGAAAAGATCGGTAACCCGGTTATGAAAGCTATTTCCTTTTTGCTTCCATCAAAATACAGACCCATACATGCAAAAAAAGTGGCACAGGCAATGCTTGCTGCCGCAAAGAAGGATGAAGAAGGGTTTTTTATTTGGGAATACAAAGGGATTAAACAATTATTCAAAAGAACTTAATAAAGATTATATATATTCATTGAATACTTTCAGCAAAATGATTCCTTAAAATAACTATTATGAGAAATCTCATTTTTTTGCTATGCAATTTTCTGCTTACTCAACTATCTTTTGGACAAAATGCCGATAGTCTCTATAAAACAGGAGATTCTCTGTACAAAGCAAAAGAATACAAAAACGCTGCTACCGCATATAATGCGGGAATAAGTATGCAAAATAATAACGCAACGATGAGCAGGTACAGGGCAGCTGCCGGCTCCTGGGCAATGGCCAATATTCCTGACAGCGCATTTCACCTGCTCAACATCATTGCAAAATCAGATAAAGTTTCAAAAATTGATTTGCGGCAAATTGAATTTGGTATTGACTATGCTGCTTTGCGAACTGATAAACGCTGGGATCAGGTATTGGATAATGTCCGTAAGCAGGCAGAAAAAAACGGTTACCCGCAGGAAGAATTCATTTATGGAAGAAAGGATGGAATGGGACTTACTTTGATAATGGTAAAACCAAAAGTAAAATCAAACGGTAAGGCAATTATATCGGTACGCAGTGGCAACTGGGTTTCAGGTTATAATGGAATAGAAATCCAGCCTTACGGGATAGATCAATATCTTGCAAAAGGCTATACCGTATTTGCTGTATTTCATGGGTCCCAGCCACGATATGCTATTCCTGATGAAGTGGAAGATTTAAAAAGAGCAGTAAGATATATTCGCTACAATGCCGGAAAATTCCGCATTGACCCCAACCATATTGGTATAACCGGCAGCTCATCGGGAGGTAATCTTTCTTTGCTGGTAGCAACTGCGGATGAAAAAATTAATCTCACTGCCAATGATCCGGTTGACCGGGTATCATCAAGAGTGCAGGCTATTGCCGTTTTATTTCCACCAACTGATGTATTGAATTGGGGAGGAAAAGGGAATAATATGGCAAATGCCAAAGAGTTTCTTAAACCCTATAAAGTATGGGGAGCCTTTAGCTTCAAAACCTGGAATGAAGCTTACGCATTATTTGATGAAGTAACTGATACCAGTGTAAGAAATAAAATTGCTAAAGAGATCTCTCCTATATACGCTATATCAGCTGATGACCCACCGGTATTTATTCTTCATGGCGATGCGGATGCAACGGTTCCCTTACAACAATCACAATCCATCATTGCCCGGTTCAAAGAAGCCGGCGTTATAAACAATTTTATTATTAAAAAAGGCGGCAAACATAATGCTGATGACATGAACCCGGAATGGCAACAGTTTGTGGATTGGTTTGATAAATACCTGAGATAAAATACCAGGGTTCTTTGTCTATGAACGCAGCGACATATTGAAAATTAAAGAAAAGCTGGATAACCCGGAGCAACCATAAATTTATTACCTTCTATCCTGCTTTTAAAAGATGTTCCATTTCATTAACAACAAGAGCCTTGCTTTCATCTACTAATTGGATAAGATTGGAAAAATTATCAGAAATCAAATATTGGTCAGCAGCACCCAGGCATTGCCGTTCTAATTCTTTAAATGATTCAGATA
>JBGPKR010000271.1:0-3358 GCA_041486045.1 Chitinophagaceae bacterium
CAAAACGTTCTATTAAATTGAAAAATATGGACTTTAAACAAATCCAGGAGTTGATCAAGATGATCAACAAATCCAATATTGGGGAATTGACTATTGAGCAGAAAGACTTCAGGGTTACTATTAAACAAAAAGAGGAACATATAACACAGATGCTGTCTGCCGCCCCTGTTCAAACCTCCCCCGTAAATATTGCAGCACCCCAACCATCTGCCAGCAACCAGCAGCAAGCTTCCGGCACTTCTGCCGAAAAGTCAAAGGCTGCTGAAACATTTGCCACTAATACCATCACCATAAAAAGCCCGATGATTGGAACTTTCTATCGCAAGTCAGCCCCGGACAAACCCAACCTGGTGGATGTAGGTTCGGACATTACTCCCGGCACCGTGGTTTGCATTATTGAAGCTATGAAACTCTTTAATGAAATTGAAAGCGAAGTAAAAGGCAAAATTGTAAAAGTGCTGGTAGAAGATGCATCGCCGGTAGAATATGATCAGCCACTCTTTTTAGTAGAACCTGCTTAATAGTAATTCAAAAGTAAAAAATCAAAAGTCAATAAGTTCTCGTGAATGCCGGGATTTTTTACTTCTTACTTTTTAATTTTTAATTCATTACTGTGTTCAAAAAAATATTAATAGCAAACAGAGGAGAAATTGCCCTCCGGGTCATTCGCACCGCCAGGGAAATGGGTATTAAAACAGTGGCTGTTTATTCCACTGCCGACCGGGATAGCCTGCATGTAAAATTCTCTGACGAGGCAGTATGTATCGGCAGGCCCCAAAGCGCCGATTCTTACCTCAATATTGCTCACCTGATGGCTGCTGCTGAAATAACCAATGCAGATGCCATTCACCCTGGTTATGGTTTTCTTGCCGAGAATGCAAGGTTTGCCCAAATATGTAATGATCATGGAATAAAATTTATCGGGCCAACACCGGATATGATCAATTCCATGGGTGATAAGATCACCGCCAAAGAAACCATGATAAAAGCCGGGGTACCGGTGGTGCCCGGAGGCAAGGGATTATTACAAAGTGTAGATGAGGCAAAAGGCATTGCAAAGAATATGGGTTATCCGGTCATCCTGAAAGCAACAGCCGGTGGTGGCGGAAAAGGGATGAGGATAGTGTGGGAAGAAAGCGAATTGGAAAAATCCTACGACAATGCCAAAGCAGAAGCGGCCGCTTCATTTAAGAATGATGGCATCTACATGGAAAAATTTGTGGAAGAACCCCGTCATATTGAAATACAGGTGGCAGGCGACCAGTACGGAACTGTCTGCCATTTGAGTGAAAGAGATTGTTCCATTCAGCGCCGTCACCAGAAACTGGTGGAAGAATCTCCATCACCTTTTATGACGGATGAACTCCGGTTCAGAATGGGAGAGGCCGCCAAAAAAGCCGCCAGCGCCATCAATTATGAAAGTGTGGGTACGGTTGAGTTCCTCGTGGATAAAAACCGCAATTTCTACTTCATGGAGATGAATACCCGTATACAGGTGGAACATTGTGTGACGGAAGAAGTCATCAACTTCGACCTCATCAAAGAGCAGATAAAAATTGCCATGGGTGAAAAAATTTCCGGTGATGATTACATCCCGCAGAATCATGCCATCGAGTGCCGCATCAATGCCGAAGATCCTTACAATGATTTTCGTCCCTCACCCGGAAAAATCACTTCACTCAATCAGCCCGGTGGCCACGGTGTGCGGGTTGACAGTCATGTATATGCCGGCTACATCATTCCGCCGTATTACGATTCCATGATTGCCAAACTCATCACCATTGCGCAAACCCGGCAGGAGGCCATCCAGACCATGTATCGGGCCTTAAGTGAATATGTTATCGAAGGAATAAAAACCACTATTCCCTTCCACCTCCAGCTTATGCAGGACGAACGTTTCCGCAGCGGTGATTTTAATACCAATTTTTTAGATGGGTTTACCTTGAAGTAAATTCTCTTCAGTTTTTCCAACCCGATTTGAAAAGGAAGATCAGCGATAGCCGGTTAAATTAAAATTTTTTAATGGAATTAACAATTACATTGGCTGCTTTAGGTGTGCTGCTGATATCTTCTTATGGTTTAAAATATTTTAATATTGTCACTCCAAAATATTCCAGGTATAAGACGGTCTTTGGATTCAGGGGATTTTTAGCTTTTATTATTTTTCTCTATCATTCCGTTATCTGGTATGGATATTTAAAAACAGGCAAATGGGAATGGGAGGATACCACCATTTACGTAGTAAGGGATTGTGTTATTTCATTTTTTTTAATGGTTACGGGTTTTTTATTTTTCAGCAGGCTGGCAGAAAAAAAGAACAAAGAAATGGATTGGAGGGTCTACTTCAAATCCAGGTTTTTCAGGCTGTGCCCGGTGTATTTTTTTTCAGTAACCGTAATGATAATAATAGTACTCGCGGCCAGTGATTTCAGGCTGTATAAATCATTGGGAAGAAATGTTGAAGATCTCCTGAAATGGTACACGTTTACACTATTCGGAACACCCAATATTAATAAGTTTAAAAATACTTACCTTATAATAGCCGGTGTGCAGTGGATTTTTATTTATGAATGGATATTCTATTTCTTTTTGCCCTGGGCAGCATTTTTATTTTACAGGATCCATGTTCCCAAAGCCTTATTATTTCTTTGCGGTGCACTTGTATTAACTTTCTGTATAAAAAACGGGCCTGGAGTATTTTTTCTTATGGCATTTTTATCAGGCCTGCTTGCTTCCATCCTCAATAATAATCTTCAATTTGTAAAATGGGCCCGGCATAATTTTTCATCATTTGTTATATTGGTTTGTTTTGGAGGAATCATAACCCTTTCACAAAAATTCAACATCGTTCCATTTATTCTTGCTACGATTATTTTTTGCCTCATTGCCTGCGGAAATAGTTTTTTCGGGATACTGCAAACAAGGATAGCAGGGTTATTGGGACGGATATCGTATAGTCTTTTTCTGATTCACGGTATTGTTTTATATGTAACTATGAATTTTATCATTGGGGCAGAAAAGGCAAAATCGTTATCAGCAAGGGAATATAGCATGGTGATAACTTCTTGTATCCTGCCATTGCTGCTGATTACATCAATGATTTATTATTGGGTGGAAGTAAAATTCATCGCAAAAGGGCATGAAGTGAAAGATAAAATCAAGACAACTGTTCCGGCATAGCCACGATCCCTGCCTGCACCACACAGGCGAAGGTCTTCATGCATCACTTTCTTTCAATAACAAAACCACGATGCAGGGAACGGCATCGCCGTATCATATTTTATTACGGGTACCGGGCTGCAAGCTGACTCACTCAGAAAACCGCGAAAAGTAATATATTAGCTTACTAATAACTTAA
>JBGPKR010000272.1:0-3352 GCA_041486045.1 Chitinophagaceae bacterium
ATAACGGCTGTAATTGCAGTTGCTGTTCTCAGCAGCATTATTGCTTTTCGGGCTTTAGCCGGTGTGGATTCAGAATATTTGTTTCAGGGGTCATTGGTAACCGGCGAAATTCCTGTTCGTATAGATGCATTATCAGGTTGGTTTATTTTAATTATCAATTTCACTTTCATTACCGGGGCATTTTACGGATTGCAGTATATGAAAGCGTACCGGGCAGAAAAAACCAACTTGTCTCTTCATTGTATCAGTTTTCTGCTTGTACAAGCAAGCTTAATAAGTATTTGTTCCCTGCAAAACACTATTGCCTTTCTTATTGCATGGGAAATAATGGCTATGTCTTCCTTTTTGGTAGTTATTTTTGAACATCATAAAAGAGAGACTTTAAACGCCGGGATAAATTTTTTAATCCAGTCGCATATCTGCATCATGCTTTTGACGCTGGGTTTTATCTGGGTAGCTCTGAAAATGAATTCTTATGACTTTAATGCCATCACTCTTTTCTCCACTTCTAATTCGATGCTTACCGGTGTTGCTTTATTTCTATGTTTCTTTACCGGGTTTGCCATAAAAGCCGGATTCGTCCCTTTTCATACATGGTTGCCTTATGCACATCCGGCTGCGCCATCGCATGTATCAGGTGTAATGTCGGGTGTAATTATAAAAATCGGTATTTACGGAATTTTGCGGATGCTGCTGGTGATAAAAAGTGATTACCTGTTAATCGGGTATGTTATTTTATTTTTTTCTATTTTATCCGGAATTTATGGTGTGATGCTGGCCATTCTCCAGCACAACCTGAAAAAATTGCTGGCTTATCACAGTATTGAGAACATCGGAATAATCGGAATTGGGATTGGCCTGGGCTGTATAGGAATGGGGAAGGGAAACTATATATTAACTGTTTTAGGGTTTGCAGGCGCCCTGCTGCATACATTGAATCACTCCCTTTTTAAATCGCTTTTATTTTATGGGGCAGGCAATGTTTACCAGGCCACCCACACTATGGATATAGAAAAATTGGGCGGCCTTGGTAAGCGAATGCCCCATACTGCATTTCTGTTTCTTATTGCAGCCCTTGCTATTTGCGGACTACCCCCTTTCAATGGCTTTGTTTCAGAGTTCCTTATTTATAATGGAATGTTTACAGGCTTACATGGTTCAGACAATGCTTTACTTTCGTCTATTGTTTGCGGTCTTTTTGGATTAGCTCTCATAGGGGGACTTGCCCTTTTATGCTTTACAAAAGCATTTGGCTCAGTTTTTCTCGGGACAGCCCGCCACAATTTTCATCACAGTCCCGGAGAAGCCGGTTTTGGAAAACTAATTCCCATGTATGCAGTAGTGCTTTTGATAATGGCAATTGGCTTGTTTCCGAAAATTTTTATTGTTGCTCTTTCTAAACCACTTGGTCTATATACTCATAATACTGATTTTAGTATTCAACCAGGAATGTTCCCGGTTACAGAAGCATTGTCAATGATTGGGATATGTGCAGCTGGCTTTCTGCTGTTAACAGGGTTGATATATTTAATAAGAAGACGAATAACTGTTAATAAACCTCAAAATTTCAATGCTACATGGGGTTGTGGGTATATTGCCCCTACTTATAAAATGCAGTATACAGCCAGTTCCTTTATCAGGGCATACCGCAAATTAGCAGAACCCATTTTTTCGATTCGCAAAAAGAAAAAGGAGATGCAGGGGATATTTCCAAAAGCGGGCGGGCAGGAAACTCATCCTTATGATAAGATTGAAGAATGGTTTATTGATTACCCTTTGCGACTGTTGAGGACTTTTTTTAACCGGTTTACTTTTTTACAAAATGGGAACCTGCAGTCTTATATATTGTATGGAATCGTTTTCATAATCTTTGTGTTAGGGATCCCTTTTGCATTTGAGTATATAAAATCATTGATTAATTTTTTAAATAAGCTATAAAAAATGATAAGTCTCATTTTAATTATCCTGACGAGCCTGTTCTTTACAGGTATCATCATCCGGACCAAAAGCATTACTTCGGGTCGCAAAGGCCCCGGTATTTTTCAGCCGGTGAAAGATGTGATCCGGTTGTTTAAAAAGGGAGCCGTATATAGCAAAACCACCAGCTTTATTTTTCAGGTAGCTCCCAGCATTTATTTTGCATCCATCCTTATGGCCATTCTTGTCATTCCCATGGGCGAATACAAAGGGTTCATCTCTTTTGAAGGGGATTTTGTCTTTTTTGCTTATATATTGGGTGTGGGAAAATTTTTCAGCATTATCTCTGCATTGGATACTGGCAGCAGTTTTGAAGGGATGGGAGCCAGCCGCGAAGCTCTGTTTTCTATGTTTGCTGAGCCTGCCTTTTTTATACTGATGGGTTCATTAGCCCTTCTTACGGGCCATACCTCTTTCCAGGAAATTTTCGCTTCGTTGCATTTCGGGTCGTATATATCCTACATAATTGGGGTATTGGCAACATTTGTTTTGGTAATGATTACAATGGTTGAAAACAGCCGTATGCCCATTGACGACCCCAAAACTCACCTTGAACTTACCATGGTTCATGAAGTGATGATCCTGGATAACAGTGGGTTTGACCTGGGAATGATTTTATATGGCAGCAATCTGAAATTTGCAATGTACGGTGCGTTGATTGCGAACTTGTTTATGGGCAGTTTCCCGTTATACCTGACCATACCAATATTCTTCGGAATTCAGATACTCTTTGCGGTAGCTGTTGGAGTACTTGAATCTTTTACGGCGAGATTCAGAATGAACCATAATGCTCAATATATTTTTGCACTATCATCTGTATCATTACTCATATTTTTTGGTGTACTGCTGATGTTAGGCAGATTCAATTAAAAGAAACTACAATGACCAATGTATTACTTATCGTGTTCACCATCTCGCTGCTGTACCTCGGCATTGCAACCCGGCTGCTCACCTATATCAGGATATTTGCATTCCAGGGGCTTCTCTTGTTCGGCGTCAGCTTCATTGAATTGACTCACATTACTACACTGAACCTGATTTTTATTTTACTTGAAACCATCGTTTTTAAAACCGTTGCTGTTCCGTTATTCATGAGTTATGTAATCAAAAAAAATAAAATTACCCGTGACACCGAACCCTATCTGCCAAGTTTCATTTCGCTTATTATCATCACTGTCATCATCATCATCACTTTTATTTTATCTAATGCAATTAATGCTTCGCAAATCAGTAAAATATATTTTGTAGTAGCACATTCGGCATTGTTTGCAGGGCTGTATATTATTATTTCAAGAAGAAAGATCATTACACATGTGATGGGCTTCCTGATTGTTGAAAACGGCGTTTTTATTTTATCCCTGGCAATAGGTAACAA
>JBGPKR010000273.1:0-3344 GCA_041486045.1 Chitinophagaceae bacterium
AACTTACACTGCAGATAGCAATAAACTTTTTCAACACTTTATAGGAGTCGGAGTTGAAAGATTTGGCGCTTTTAATTACACAATAAAAAATAAAACTTTAACCCTTTTTAATAATGGGCACGACCTAAGTGGTGACTTTACAGAAACATTTATATATACCCGCCCAAAATACTTTATGAGATAATTTTCAGTCCGCTCCTCTGCCCGCGGTAGGCAGGTCCGGAACAAACAAATTTAATACACCCGGATGGTGAACACGCATTGATAAATGTTGAATAGCGAACCAAACCCCGAAGAGTGCGACGCAAGGACAGTTATTAAACTGGGTTTAATAGGTAACGAAGTCGAACCTTAGGAAAAGTTCTTTGAATAGTAACTTGTTCAAGTAAACAAGTGCCCTGGAGCAAGTAACAGATCGTCTGCTTAGTGCAATAATGCCTGTTCGCAAGACTTGTTCTGCCATTGGATGTTTTGTAACATGGTGAGTATCCACAGATACATCCCGTTTAGTAGCGTATTACTTTTTGCATCCGGCAGGCTTCAGAGCACTTATTGGTTCATCTGTTAAAATAATGAGCTATGAACAAGTTACATCAAATTCGTACAAACTGTGCTGGAGCCGATGTAGGCAGCGCTAAAATTTTTATTGGTATTGAAGAACAGCCGGTAAAGCAATTTGATACTTATACCGGCAGTTTGCAGCAGGCTGTAAACTACGTAAAGGAACAAGGCATCACTGAGTTTGCAATGGAAGCGACGGGTATTTATTGGATAAGTTTTTATGATATGCTTACAGCGGCAGGTATAAAAGTGCATGTAGTCAATGGGCGGCATGTGAAGCATGTGCCGGGTCGCAAAAGCGATACAGCTGATTGCATGTGGATACAGCAGGTTCACAGCTATGGGTTACTACGCAATAGCTTTATACCTGATGATAATATTCGACAATTGCGTACGTACATGCGGATACGGCAGGATGCTATTGAGATGCAGGTTACACATGTGCATCACATGCAAAAAGCCTTGACCCAAATGAATATCCGGCTTACGGAAGCTATCAGTGAGGTGCATGGAGTAAGTGGGTTAAAGATGATACAGGCAATATTACAAGGAGAAAGAAATCCTGAAAAACTGGTCGCTCTATGTGATCCACAGATTATTAAGAGAAAGAAAGAAGCTGTTATGGAAGCATTGAATGGATTTTATAAACAAGAGCATTTGTTTGAATTAGATATGGCCCATAAAGGATACTGTTTTTATAAACAACAGATTACTTATTGTGACAAACAAATTAATAAATGGCTACAGAAAAATCTGGCTGGTAAACAAACACAAAAATTGAAAAACCCGACAAAAAAAATACGGCATCATGCGCCTGCTGTCAAAGATCTGCATCAGAAAATGATTCAGCTCTATAACGGTAGGGATGTAACATGTGTACCCGGTATTACCCAATATACCTGGCTTCAGTTAACTGCTGAAACAGGAATGGATTTATCAGCCTGGCCGTCGGTCAAGCATTTTACATCATGGCTGGGTTTATCCCCTTCGAAGCATGAGTCCGGCAAACGAAAAAAATATAAAAGTTCAAAAAGCTGCCCCAAAGCAGGACAACTTTTAAAAGAAGCATCTTTGTCGGTGTTAAACAGTAAAACGCATGCATTGGGTGCTTTTGGGAGAAAAATAAGAAGTCGCAAAGGGCCCAATGTTGCCATAAAAGCTGTGGCCAGAAAGATAGCAGTGATGTACTACTTTGTTTTGACTAAAGGAATAGCTTATGTGGAGCAAGGAATACAGGCCTATGAAAAAAAATATTTAGAAGTGCAACAAAAACTATTGGAAAAAAGAGCTAAACAACTCAATCTTCAGTTGGTTCCAATCGCGAATTGACCCAAAGATTGGTTCGTTAGTACAGACGATGATTGCAGCACTGCAGTTGGACATAAAAAAAACATCACCTCATGTCAACAATAAGATCCGAGTTTATTCAGGAAACAATGTTTTATCAATATTCGGAATGATCCGCAGTGCATTTTTATAATATACTTTTTTCAGGATATCATCTGTCAATCCCATACCATACATGGCCCAAAAGGCATGATATTTTTTGTGATATGGAAAATATTCATCTTCTGTTTCCAGCACACGGAAATACGTGGTGTATTCTTCCGGCGCCCAGCTATCTTTCCCAAATAATATCCTGTCCTGGTATTTGGTAAAAAATTGTTTGGCCATACGTGGCTGCCTTCCTAATTCCCCGATGACAGCTCCAAACTCAACATTCACATTTGGCATTTCATCAAGCAATTGCCCCAGCTTTGCCAGGTTATTCGCATACCAGCCAAAATGCGCCGCAATAAAAATTGTATGCGGATGTTTCGTGAACAGGCGATGCTGCTCGGCAATTAAAGTATCCCATGGCGCCGGATCGGTATTACTTCTTTTACGATATGGATGTGTTGCCAGTTCCAGCCACCGTTCATTGTTGGAATCCATCGGGTCCCAAAAAGATTTTGGATCGGCTGTATGGATCAATACAGGTATTTTTAACTCGCCTGCTTTTTCCCAAATCGGATCAAGCCTTGGATCATCTACTGTTACTCTTTTGCCATGAATATCTTTCACAGAAAAACCAAGATCTTTAAAGATCTTCAGTCCATTGGCGCCATTCTTTATATCTTCTTCCAATTGTTTGGCTGCCCGTTCACTCCAGCCTTCGCTTCCAACGCCATTCCAATCAATATTGGCAAATACAATAAATCTGTTTGGAAAATGATCCCTGACATTCTTAGTTGATCTTTTTAGTTCCTCTCCACTACTTCCACTGAGATTGACCATTACTTTCATGTTCATTTTATCCATTTCGGTCGTCAATGTGGAAAGATCCATGGTTGGCATTTCTCCCTGGTGATTATGAACATCGATGAAAGGAAATTTTGCCTTTGTTAATTTATGTTGGGGAACTACAAGTGTTGAAGGCGGATTGTAGTTTTCAAAATCCATTCGAAGTGCAGTTTGCGCACAACCTTCGAATGCAATAAAGATCAAAAAAATGACGAGATATTTTTTCATGCAAATTTTATTAATAAGAACTCAAATTAATTGAAATAGCAGTAAATTATTAACCGGTTGTAAAATACATTTTGACATTGTTAGTACCTCGCCAAACCTTATGCTGAGGATATCAACAACCGGTAAGCAACATTTGCCAGGGCAAATTGAGTTTCCGCAATTCTATTTGACAAAAGATAGCCGGGCAACTGACAAGAATCAGGGAAAGAAATAAGAAAATATTTTACATTAAAATTCGAATTTTCACAGGATAAGGTTTAATGACCGGGACT
>JBGPKR010000274.1:0-3244 GCA_041486045.1 Chitinophagaceae bacterium
CCGTGCATCCCTGCAATCGTTTATTATGGAAGAAAAAAATGAGTATGATAAATATGCGGTAGAGCTTCCCAGGCAAAATAAAAGTTTTCAATTAGCCGGTGTTCTTGAATCACAGGAATTATGGCTTAAGTTCAGCGAGTTATTCTTCCCGGTGTATGCCACGAAAGATTTTTCAAAACTCCCGAGAGGTTTTCAATGCATTGGCGCCAATATTTCTACCGGACAACCTGTTGCATTAAAACAAGGTGAATTAGTTTCGGCTGTGCGGGCCAGCATGTCCATTCCTTCTATTTTCAAACCCGTGGAATGGGATACGCTGAAATTAGTAGATGGAGGTATTGTGAGAAATTTTCCCGTAAAAAATGTGATGGAGATGGGAGCCGATTTTGTGATCGGGAGCAATGTTTCCGGCGATTTGTTAACGACAGAAAAAATTAATGACCTGTTCGAGGTCATTACACAAGTCACTTCTTTTCGGGAAGATGAAGATCTGAAAGAAGAACAAAAGCTTTGCAACGTTTATATTTTCCACCGTCTCAAAGGTTTTTCAACCAATGATTTTTCTTCTGCTGAAGAGGTGATTGACCTGGGCATCAAAGATGCAGAAGGATTTTATCCTGTATTCAAAAAAATAAAAGATTCTTTAGATGCTATCTATGGTTCTGAACCAGAGAAACCAAAATTTGTTCGACCCACATCTGTAACCATCAGTGATTTTGAAGTGCGGGGGTTAAAACATACGACTTCTAAATTTTTCTTTCAAAGAAATAAGATCGTAAAGAACAGGTCATATACACCGCAGGAGCTTGCTGAAGGAATCAGAAAGGCATTTGGAACCCGCTACTATAGCAAGATCATTTATTCGCTCCAGCCATTGCCTGATGGCACAGCCAAAATTATATATGAGGTGGAAGAAAACCCACTGACATTCGTAAAACTCATTTTGAACTATAATAGCTTCCAGGGTGTGGGGTTAGTAGCTAATATCACCTCGAGAAATTTTTTGAATCAATATTCCCGCAGTATGCTATCACTCAATATTGGTGACAATATGAAGTTGCGTGCCGAGCATTTACAGCTTTTTGGAATTAAAAAAAACCAATCTGTCAATGCTGCAGTGGCCGGTGATATAATAAATAACTTTCCTCTTTACACCAATTATACAAAACAGGCTATCTATCAGCTGGCACATTTGTATGGAGATGTGACACTCGGCAGAGCCACAAAAAGAAAATTATTTTTCGGAATTGGCAGCCGGTTTGAAGCATTGCATTATAAGCCTGATCATGCTTCTGTTTTACAGATAAAAGGAAGAACAACTTTTTTTGATTCTTATGTTCTTGCCCGGTTCAATAGTTTAACTAACTCCATTTATCCAAAGAAAGGAACAAAGATTGAACTGGAAGCAGGCTATATATACAATCAGCAACCTGATTTCCGGGTTTCTAATCACGGCCAGTCAATAATAAATTTAGACTCGCTGGGTTTGGGCAAAGAAAATTTTGCTCATTTAAAATTAAACGTGGAGCATTATATACCGTTTGCAAAAAGATTTAATTTCCTGACACAAACACAAGTGGGTATAAATTTTTCCGGAAAAGAAAATTTATCAAATAGTTATTTCATCGGAGGTTTGACAAATACATTCAGGAATCAGCTTCTTTTTACCGGGTTAAGGGAAGCTACCGTAAATTCTTCCAGTGTAGCTGCTGCACGAGTATCTCTTCGTTATCGCATTGTGACAAATATGTATCTGCTGTTGCATTTTAATTTGGGTGCTTATGATTTTGCGGGCAACAAACAGTGGAAAGATGCCAGATTTTTGAGCGGATATGGATTAACCTTAGCGGTGCATTATTTAGGCCCTCTGCAGATCAGTGTGATGTACAGCGATCAGCTTAAAAAAGTTCTTTCGTATGTGAATCTGGGGATACCTTTTTAGTCATTAAACATTTTTCATTAATGCCCTGATCTTTTCCAGGTGTTTTGCACTTACCGGCCACACCGGTAAGCGAACAGCATGGCTGCATAAACCCATTTCATTCAAATAAGCTTTTACACCACCTGGGCTGCCCTCGGCAAACATGGAGTTGATAATATCTACATATTTATAATGAAGCGGCAATGCCTCATTAAATCTACCGGCCAGGCAAAGACGCACCATTTCAGAATATTCTTTTGGATAAGCATTGGCTACAACAGAGATTACACCATCAGCGCCACAGGCAATCATGGGCAAGGTGATCAGGTCATCACCACTCACTACCATAAAATCTTTTGGTTTGTTTTTAATGATCTGCATGATCTGGTTAAAATCACCACTTGCCTCTTTTGTTCCAAAAATATTTTTACACTCATTGGCAATTCTTATTTGTGTGTCTGCTGTTACATTTTGCCCGGTACGACTGGGAACATTGTACATAATAACCGGAAGTGGTGTATGAGCATCCAGCATTTTATAATGCTGAAAAATTCCTTCCTGGTTGGGTTTATTATACGATGGAGAAACAGAAAGAATAGCATCATACCCTTTCAGATCAAAAGTCCTGAAACCATGCAACACTTCATTGGTATCATTTCCACCGATACCGGCCACAATGGGTATTCGACCCGCAGTAACATCGTTTACAAATGAAAAAACTTCCTGCTTTTCCTTGCCATGAACGGTTGGACTTTCGCCGGTAGTTCCCAATACAACCAAATATTCCACCCTGCCATCAACCCAAAAGTTAATGAGCCCACGAAAACTATCCCAATCAATGCTTCCATCTGTATTGAATGGGGTAATGATGGCAATACCGGTACCTTTAAATTTTTCTTTCAAAGACATTTTACGAATGAAAACAATTTAGCAGAATCAACAGTTTTTGCAATGTTGTTTTGCAAATATAAATATCCGGGATTAGAGGTTGGAATATATTATTCTTAACCGCAGCCGCATCGTTGAATCAGCATAACTGCCCCCGCCCAAAACAACTCTTCCCTTTGCAATGGCATCCATTACGGGTATGTTTTTGAGATAAGTATTAAAATTAGAATTGAACAGGTCTGTTCGTAAAGGAGCATATATTCTCAATGTATCATTAGGCACATGCCTGGTGACAAGGCTTTGTATGTATCGTGAAATATTAAACCGGAAAGTATTGTCAGAAAGTAATGTACCTCCAAATGCCGAAAATCCAATGGTCCCGTTTGATCCGGCAACCAGGTCATTTTGGAACATAAATGCCGTATCAGGAACCGA
>JBGPKR010000275.1:0-3226 GCA_041486045.1 Chitinophagaceae bacterium
AAAAGGGTGAGAGAAACGGATGGACAAAAAAATATGACCCCGGTGGCAACCTGATGTACCAGGTTCGTTTTATCAATGATGTGCCGGTAACGTATACCTATCTGGATAAATCCGGCCAATTGGTACCCGAAATACCTATCCCGGGAGGTACCGGGAAATTAAAAACATTTTTTGCCAATGGTAACCTGTCAGCTGAGTTTGAATATGCCGAGGGTAAATTAAATGGCAGCTATATTTCTTATCATTCAAATGGTAAACTGAGGGTGCAGGGCACAGAAGATTATGGTTTGTCGGAAGGCAACTATAAATATTATTATGCGAACGGGCAGTTGCAGTACGATTATCCTTTCCGGCACGATAACCTGCACGGATTTTACAAAGAATACAACGAAAAAGGAATATTATCAGAAGAAGGATATTTTTACAACGGGCTCCCGCACAATATTGAAAAAAAATATGATGACAGCGGTAAGCTGAAAGAAACAAGATTTTATTATTATGGCAAACTTCTTGATGTAAAAAAATGAGCCTGAACTCAACCTGCTATTTCCGGCCGGTCTTCCTCCTCCTGCTGGCGGTCTCCTCTTCTTATTTCTCTTTTGCACAAAGCAAAGATGAGATCAAAGATCTTTTCCCCAGTGAGCAGGTTGTTGTCCTCAACCACCGTGTTCATTACAAAATAAAACTCAAAGACGGTCAGCCGGTGGCCGAAAGTGAGGAGCAGCAGGAATTATTATACTTGTCAGCCAACGCAGGTTCCTACATGAGCCGTTATTTTTTTTATCACAGCAACTTTCACCAACTGAAGGACTATGAAGCATATACCCTGACACCCTCAGGGAAAAAAATAGCGGTCAAAGATTTCAAAACTTCCCAGAATACATCCAATGGTGTTTTTTTTGATGATATGAAGGAAACCAGTTTTGATTTTCCGTCCATTACAGCCGGATCTGTCGGGCACCTCGAATTCACAAAGGTCCATACCAATCCACGCCTTTTGACCCCGTTTTATTTCTCCCGCAGGATACCAGTGATAAATGCAGAGTTAAAAATAACCTTCCCCAAAGAAATGTCGGTAAAGTATATGATACGCGGCAATAATAAGGACAAAGTGCAATTCACTTCAGATTCACGAAAAGGCGAAATAACTTATACATTCCATGTTACTAACCTGCCAAAAGATCTCAACTATCCGGATGCGCCGGACAATTCTTATTATTCCCTACACATCATCTTTAATATAGAAAATTACCGTGATGGTGATAAGACCATCAGCTACATGGCCAATCTTGATGACCTGTACCGGCTTGACTGGAGTTTTATCAAAGACATAAACAAAGAGATAAGCCCGGAATTAAAAAATATCACGGACTCTTTGGTTACCGGCGTTACCTCTGCTTCGGAAAAAGCAAGAAGAATATATCAATGGGTCCAGAAAAAAATCAAATATGTTGCATTTGAAGAAGGCATGGAAGGCCTTATTCCCCGCGAAGCCAGCCTGGTTTGCAGCCGCCGTTTTGGTGATTGCAAAGACATGGCCAGCATCCTGACCGTCATGCTGAATCATGCAGGTGTACCTGCATATTTTACCTGGATTGGCAGCCGGGCATTACCGTATGATTATACAGAAGTGCCATTGCCTATCACTGATGACCATATGATCGCAGCTATAAAATTAGATACCAGTTATGTATTCCTGGATGGCACAGACTCCTATTGTGTATTCGGCACCCCATCCGGGCATATCCAGGGTAAACAGGCTTTGATTGGCATAAGCGAGAATGAATACAAGATCGTCCGTGTGCCTGAATATGAAAAAGAAAAGAGCTTGCTGATCGACAGTACTTATCTGGAATTAAACGAAAAGGGTATCAGCGGATCTGTCAGCATCAACCTGACAGGATATTATGCAACGGATATGTATGGCATCATGAATTATATCAATGAAAAGGACAGGGAAAAATATATGAAAGGCTATTTTAACCGCGGCTCTAACAAATTCAGTCTTAACAAATACGAAATTCTCAATACAGATAATCCCAATACGTTTCGCCTGACCGGCCAGTTTGAATTACAGGATTACAGCAAAAAAATAGCGGATGAATGGTACCTGAACCTGAATCTTTTTAAATTCTACGAGCACCAGGAAATTGATTACCCTAAAAGAAATATACCTATCGAACATGATTATAAGGGTACGGTAAAATATGTTACAGTACTCAATATCCCGGATGGCTATAAAGTGTCCTATTTACCGGAAAGTAAATCATTTCATAATGATATATGGGGATTTGATATTACGTACGAACAAAAGAAGAACCAGGTTGTAATGACTCAAAGTTTTGAAAATAATCATTTGCTGTTACAGCCGGATAAGTTCCAGGCCTGGAATAAAGTACTCGAAAATCTTTTTCCCCTTTACAAGGAGACGATCAGCCTTACAAAAAAATAAAATATAAAATCAAAAGATATGAAAATTATTTTCCTGTTTTTTGCCTGTATAGCCGGTATGATCAATCTTGTACAATCGCAGGAGATCATCCGTGAGACCTGGACAGAAAAACCTGCCCTTCATAAAGTGGACAGCAAACTTAACAATGAGTCTGCCGTCATCATTCTTGATAACAGGCGGGTGGAATACACTGACCAAAAGGAGGAAGTGGTTATGTATAAAACATTACACAGGATCATTCATATCAATGACGACAAAGGGATAGAAAGCTTTAACCGGGTTTACCTGCCGGTAAGCGACAACTCAGATATTGTGGATATAAAAGCAAGAACGATATTAAGTAACGGAAAGATCATTGAAGTAAACAAAAACAATATAAAAGACCTGAAAGAAGAAGACGACAGGGTGTACAAAATATTTGCGATGGAAGGACTGGAAAAAAATTGTGAGGTGGAATTCTATTATACCTATAAAAGAAATACGAGTTTTTTTGGTACCGAGGTCTTCCAGGGGAAAAACCCTGTGCTGGAAGCAAAATTTGAACTGGTAGGGCCTACCCGCCTGATATTTGAAATGAAACCATTTAACACTGACACAAAACCTGCTGATACCATAGTGAATGAGAAAAGATGGATCACTGTTGCAGAAAAAGATATCCCAGGGGTGGAAAATGAAAAATACTGCGCTTTTGAAGCTAACCTGAAACGATTTGAATTTAAACTGTCTTACAATACTTCCCGGAAAGCGAACGACCGGTTGCTGACATGGGATGAG
>JBGPKR010000276.1:0-3208 GCA_041486045.1 Chitinophagaceae bacterium
GGATGTCTAATTTTTCACAGGTGATAGCATTGATTTTTGTTACCATTGTTATAATTGGTTCAGTAATTAGTATATTATTTTTTTAGTTAAGAATTGGCATCAATAAACAAGTATAATAAGGAATCTTCCCGGAGCTTTAAATGGCTGATAAACCGTTTAACATGGCCTGTTGTCATTGGGATATTGGTGCTACTTGCAATCGGTGCAGGATTTCTTGCTGCAAATGGAAAGACGCTTATAACGTTTGGCGCCATTGGCGTGCTTTTTAGCACCCTGGTTGTACACAGGTGCCTGATGGATCCCATAAAAGGATATTACTTGTTGATCTTTATTGCTTTCTTTTCAGAATACCCTGGCAGGCTCCTGAATAAGCCACTTCCAATATCTACATTTGTTGAAGCGCTTGTTTTAGTTTTATTTATCGGTACTTATTGGCACGCCCGGAAAGATGAAAATCAAAAGGGAAACTTACTAAAATATTCAATAAGTATTTTACTGATCATTTATACTCTTTATTATGTTATAGAGTTGTTCAACCCGGATATGGGTTCTCCGGTCGGTTGGTTATTTAATAGTAAAAGATTTACCGTTCAGTTATTATTCTTTGTAATCTCCTACCGGCTTATCAATACACCTGATCGTTTCAGGTATTTCCTGAAATTCTGGATAGTGATGTCACTGATAACAGCATTGTATGGTTGTTTTCAGCAATGGTTTGGGTTATTGCCTATGGAGTTACGTTCATTGGACGAACATGAGTTTGGCTTATTGTTTCAGGGGGGAGTTATAAAAAAATTTTCTTTCCTGGAAGGGGCTGTAACATTTGGCAGCCTGTGCGGCTGCATGGCAGTCCTTACCATAATACTTGCCATAAACGAAAAGGTCCGTAAACGAAGATTCCAGTTAGCATTTATTTCTTTTATTTTATTCCTGGGGATGATCTATTCAGGTACACGCACCTTTAACCTTATGATACCGGCAGGGATAGCCTTATATGTGCTGATGACGCTGAAGAACAAAGCAACTATTATGACTCTTTTTATTATGTTAATGAGTGTATTGTTTGTATTGTTTGCTCCTGTCGATAATCCAACATTAAACCGTATGCGTTCTACTTTTGATACAAAGGAAGAATCATTGAGTCTAAGAACACTAAATCGCAAGTCTGTCCAGCCATACATTTATGCACATCCCATAGGGGGAGGTGTGGCCACATCAGGAGTAGAAGGGGTGCGGTTTAATCCCACGCACCCGTTAGCTGGTTTCCCTCCGGATAGCGGATTATTGAAACTTGCATTGGATATGGGTTGGATCGGTCTTGCCATAGCGATACTGTTATTCCTGATGGTGTTGTACCAGGGTATTCATTATTATTTCCGGATGAAAAATGAGGAATATAAAAAGTACATCGTGGCTACGACCTGTGCCCTATTTGCTGTCATTATTACTTTATATGCGCAGGTTACAATAGGGCAAATGCCAACAGTATTTTTCATTTTTGGGATGATGTCTGTATTTAAAAGATTATGGGAATTTGACGAAAAGGAGCGAAGTATAGAATCATAAAGTTTACGACAGATCTGGTTCATGCATATCTATTTTGGAGAAAGTTCAGTTACCTGTATATTTATTTGTATCTTAATCAAAAAATGACATTATATGAATAAAATGATATTAATAGTGCTCCTGTTTTATGGATGCGTTAGTATTGCCCAACCGGGAATTAAGACATCGGATTCCCTTAAGGAGACCGTTAATCAATATACTCCCGCCATGAAGTCAGTACCGTTATCAGATACCAACATTATATTAAATAACGAGGATGATGTCAAAGCCCAGCTTATTTTGTTTGCACTCAATAATGCCCAGGCTGTTGCTGCAGATGCCAGCGTCCGTATTGCAGAGATTGCAAGAAGAAAAGCAAATAGTTCATTCCTTGGCTCTGTAAACCTGGGGGGAAATGTAAATGAGTTTGTTATTAATAACTCTCCGGCCGCTAATTTTTTCCCGAAATATAATTTCGGGTTAACCATACCGCTTGACATGTTTGCTAAAAATAAAGCAGAGAAAAGAACGGCAAACGAAATGATAATAATCAACACTTCACAAAAAGAACTGATTGGCGAAGCCTTAAAGGCCAAAGTTTTGATACAATATGAGAATTACAAGGAGAAAAAAGTACTGCTGGAGTTGCAGCGGATTACCACGGATGATGATATAGCAGCATATGAAAAAGCTCAGAAGGACTATAAAAATGATATTATTACAATTGATGATGTAAATAAAATATACCGGGAAATGATAAGATCAAGAGGCAACTTAGTATCCCGAGAAAAAGATTTAAACATTGCTATCATTGAAATAGAAGAAACAATAGGAGTACCGCTGAAAACGGTGTTGGAAAAACGGCAGCACTAATCCTGTAATTGCTGTTACAGGGAGGCAGTACCTGGTTTACTGATGTAATTGACCTGTTAAGTGGACTGATCGTGAAAATACAGTAAATGATATTGGTTCAAATATGATTTGTAAAAATATATTATAGAATAAGATGAAAATTTATTTTAATAAACTTGGATGTTCCACGCTTTTTTGCCCATTCTTTGCTATTCTTCATCATACATCATACTTAATTATTCAAGCATAAAATCTCCTTCCTCTATATTCCATTATCAGGAGGTTAAGTTTATGGCTAAGCAATTTGAAATACCCAGGAGCATCAGGGAAAGCCCCGGCATTTTCAAATATTGAAAAGCTTTAATTTAATAGGTATTTTACGGTCCTGAAAAATGTGGTATCTTCTTTACTCCTGCCAGCGGTACAGGGAGAGACGTGATACATTATTCCTTCCTTTGCCCAAACCTGTTTTCTTTCCGGCCATGCCGAAAGCCCTTACGGGCAATATTTCTTGCATACCAGCTCAAGTTATTACTACGTATTAAGCGTTAGTTCAATTTGAATAATACCGGGTACTAGTGCGCTATTTTATTTTTAGTAACCGATTTTTTAGATTTTCTTTTTCTTCCCTGATAAATTCTCTTTAAGTTGGCTTAATAATTGCCTCGTAATATGAAGTGAAAAATTATTTTTTTAAAATACTGGTAAATAATGGGATTCTGATAAGCTTGATTTGCTGAGAGTACGAATTTTGTAATTTTTTCTTTGAATTATGTAATAAGAGCATGCAGAAAAGAACTCGTCTTTATAC
>JBGPKR010000277.1:0-3206 GCA_041486045.1 Chitinophagaceae bacterium
CACACCTTGCACCAATCCACTGGCAGTTGCAGTTGCGGTATTGGCATTTGTGAGTGTGCCTGCGGCCGGGCCTGCGATCTTTACCCAGGCATAGGCTGCGATGAATCCATCCGGATCTGTTCCGCTACCGCTTAATGTAGCTGTATTAGTAGGTAAGGTTATAGTGATATCGGGGCCGGCATTTGCAACCGGCGGCTGATTGGGAGGCATTCCAAGAGATTGACGAGCCATCCATTGGTATAAATTCTGATTTAATCCACCTAATAAAAAAATACCTGGTTGCAGGCCCTGGCCTCCATAAAACTGATTCCAGCAACAATGTCCTCCTCCGCCAAAATTGGTTTGAACATAAATACCTGAACCCGGCACAGCTGCATTCATCCTATTAACCCGGGTTGCTATATCACGAAAATCATTTATTTGCTCAAAGCCTAATAATTTACCACCAGCATAAGCAAAATTGTCAAACAGGTCTGGATAGGGTTGATTATCATCCGGCCTCATACCTTCTACTTCCACAACAGCAGCAATTTGGGATGCATACGTGTAAGGGCCACCATAAGGATCGCCGGTAACATAAGTGGTACCGCACCATCCTCCATGCGACAAACCTGTCAGGTATAATTTATTAAGGTTAACCCTATAAAGGGATTTGATGGTTTGTATTTTTTGATCGATGGCGATCTCGTTGGGGTATCCCGCAGGGGGCTGAAGGCTTATAATAATGAATTCAACTGTATTGCCATCTACCACTACATTACCATTCCAACCCTGGGTAATGTAGGCACCGGGGCCATTTGCAATTACTGCAGAAGGATTTGTTCCTACTTCACCGATACCAGGAAAAAAAATGATCGTCGGATAAGTAATCGTGGTATTGATGTAATTGGCTGGCAGATGAACATAAGCATTCCATCCGTTAATCTGCGTAAGTGTTTGCTGTGATTGTAGGGAGCCTGCAAGAAAGAAAAAAGAAGTGCATAAGGTAAGACTCCGGAAGGTAAAGTTCTTCATAGGTGGTCATCTTTAGGATATAGATTCTAAAATATTTCTCAAGACAAAATCTGCTAAACCCAAATTAAATATCATAATAAACGAAAGCTTGAACATTAAACTCTTAAATACAATCACTTATCAGCATTCCCGCATTTAAGAAAAATAGTTTTTCATTTGATGTTACAAGTCAATTATTAAGCCAAAATAGGAAGATTTCAACAGGCAAAGAAAAGGGACATGTAAAATACTGGTTACCAAACACAAAAAAGAGCACTAGTACTCGGGAATTATCCACATTGTGTTAACATTTATTACGTAGTAAAAACCTGAATTAATATGCAAGAAATATTGCCCGTAAGGGCTTTCAATATAACTGAAAAGAAAGCAGATTTGGCTGAAAAAGGAAGGAATAATGGGTCATGTTTCTCCTTGTGCCTGGGAGAGGCCCAGAGATGCAGCATTTTGAGGAGGGTAAGATACTTTAAAGCTTTTCAATAATTGAAAATACCGGGGCTTTCCCTGGTGAGCGGGGTTTTTGTAATTTCTTAATTCAACTATAAGACAGAAATTACATGGGAACCGATAAAAATGTTACTGGCTGCACTATTATTTCGAGAAACAAGTTTCACCATATAAGTGCCCCTCGTAAGGCGGCTGATGTCAACCGGTATCGTATTGCTGCCGGTTTCTACACTCACCACTTTCTGACTCATTGTTCTGCCTGCAATATCAGTAATTATCAGTGTTACTTTATCCTTATTCGGTGCATCTATCAGCACATAAACCACAGTGCTTGCCGGATTCGGGAACAAACCATCAATCGTTAATGTTACCGGCTTTTCTCCTTTGATCCGCACAATATTGCTAAGCTTACTGTGGTTATCAAAATCCACCTGCCGGAGGCGATAGAATTGCATGCTGCCGGTTATATTATTATCAGTAAAGCTATAGCTCAGTTGTGATGTACTGCTACCTCCATTAGCCTGTGAGTTTACAAAACCAATTGCTGTGAAGTTTGCTCCATCAGTTGAACGCTGTACTTCAAAGCCACTGTTGTTGCTTTCACTTGCTGTTGTCCATTGAAGTTTATTTGAATTACCTTCTTTATAACCTGAGAAACTGGTTAAAGAAACAGGCAAACTACCCCCAGCAAGGGATTGACGTGCCAGCCATTGGTATAAATTCTGATTTATTCCACCTAATGAAAAAATTCCTGGTTGCAAGCCCTGGCCACCATAAAACTGTGACCAGCAACAATGACCTCCGCCGCCAAAATTGGTTGGAATATAAATACCTGAGCCCGGTACAGTCGCATTCATGCGGTTAACCCTGGTTGGGATGTCCCTGTTATCAAGAATCTGCTCAAAGCCCAATAATTTTCCTCCCGAATTCGCAAAATTGTCAAACAGGTTTGAATAGGGTGCATTATCATCCGGCTTTACACCTTCTACCTCCACAACAGCAGCAATCTGGGATGCATATGTGTATGGACCACCATAAGGATCGCCGGTAACATAAGTGGTACTGCACCATCCCCCATGCGACAAACCTGTCAGGTATAATTTATACGGGTTAACCCTGTAAAGAGATTTGATGGTTTGTATTTTTTGATTGATGGCGATTTCATTGGGATATCCCGCAGGAGGCTGAAGACTGATGATAATGAATTCAACTGTATTGCCATCTATCACTACATTACCATTCCAACCCTGGGTAATATAAGCCCCGGGGCCATATGCAATTACTAAAGAAGCATTTGTACCAATTTCACCGATTCCAGGAAAAAATATGATCGTGGGATAAGTAATTGTGGTACTGTTGTAATTGGCCGGAAGGTGAACATAAGCATTCCATCCGTTGATCTGCGTAAGTGTTTGCTGTGATCTCAGGGAACCAGCGAGAAAGAAAAAAGAAGTGCATAGGATAAGGCTCCTGAAAGTAAAGTTTTTCATAGGTAATCATTTAGGATATAGATTCTAAAACATTTCTTAAGACAAAATATGCTAAACCAGATTAAATATCATAGTAAAAAGAAAAATTGGATCTGAATTTCCTATATAGAATCACTTATAAGAATTCCGGTATTTCCCGGCATTTTTAAAAAATAGTTTTTCATTTCATATTATAAGGCAATTATTAAGCCAACTTAAAGAGAATTTATCAGGAGCCGGTATAAAGACGAGTTCTTTTCTGCATGCTCTTATTACATA
>JBGPKR010000278.1:0-3165 GCA_041486045.1 Chitinophagaceae bacterium
GATCAATCTTTCTTATCAATCCCTTATTCAACATGCTGCTACATTCAATCCATTCTGGTTGAAGCCGGCATTCCTTTTCATTATAGTTGGTTACAGCGCTAAGATGGGATTGTTTCCCATGCACACTGTTTGTATAGATGCTCATACTGTTGCCCCTCCTCCCATCAGTGCATTTATTTCAACAACCCTGATGAATGTCGGGTTTGTCGCTATCTTTCGTACTTACACTATAATCGCTTCAACTTCTATACTGCCCTGGGCAAACAATATCCTGCTTATGGCAGGTACTTTGTCAGTGTTCGTGGCAGCGGTTTATCTTCTCAGGGTGAATCATTTTAAAAGAATGTCAGCTTATTCCAGTTTGGAAAATATGGGAATTGTTGCTATTGGTCTTGGGACGGGCGGGATAGGTTATTATGCCATTTTTCTTCATTTGATATTTCACTCGTTTACGAAAGCGAGTCTGTTCTATCAGATACAACAGGTTCATCGTGTTTATAAAAGCTACATGATAAGAGACTCAGGCAGCTATTTTCAATATTATACCCCTGGAGCGATAGTCATATTGCTTGGTTTTATTTGCATTACAGCCATGCCGCCATCCGGCATGTTCATCAGTGAATTTATGATTTTCAGAGCGATGTTTGAAAAACACTATATCGTATTACTGATTTTAATTTTGATTCTTCTTACGCTGGCAATGTGGGCATTGGGCAAAAATTTTTTCCGGCTGATCTACGCACCCCCGGTAAATTTCGATTCTTCGCATCTCGGGAAAATCAGTCCTAAAGAATCGCTTTCACAATTTGTTTTGTTGGCATCAGTTATTTATCTGGGGTTTAATCCTCCTCAGCAATTGGTGGATTTAATTAATGAAGCAATAAAAAATTTACCACATTGATATGAATTATATAAGTGTCAATAATAATCAGACCATCCCCGTCTCCTCAATTCCGGAGTTGGAATACTCCTCATTTTTGGAGCTAAACGTTTTTTCTTTAATTAAAAATCCAGGGTCTCATTGTGTAAACTATTTTGGGTTTTCCCATAAAGGTAAAATCAAACTTATTTGCTGTATTGCCAATGATGAGCGAAACTCAATATATATATCATCATCAGCAGTGGATGCAAAACAGCCACTATTTTCTTTTTCAAAACATAACCTTGTGTTTGAAAAATTTGAACGGGAGATTCATGAAAATTCCGGAATAGCATATACTGACCATCCCTGGCTCAAACCTGTTCGTTTTTCGTTTAACAGGGCTGATAAAAACAGCACGGTTGCCAATTATCCTTTTTTTAAAATTGAAAGTGAAGAATTGCATGAGGTGGGTGTAGGCCCCATACATGCCGGTATCATAGAACCGGGACACTTCCGTTTCATTTGTAATGGCGAGCAAATCCTCCATCTTGAAATACAATTGGGCTATCAGCACAGAGGTATAGAACAATTATTCCTTGAAAAGAAGAAATTACTCCAACGGATTATGTTGGCAGAAAACATTGCCGGGGATTCGGTAGCGGGGCATACTGTTGCTTTTGTAAATCTCTGGGAAAGTTTATGTGATTATCAACCCGGAAGAGATTTGCAGTTGGCCCGGACAATTGCACTGGAATTAGAACGGGTAGCCATACACACTGGTGATTTAAGCGCCATGTGTACAGATGTAGCTTATCAATTGGGTAGTGCTGTTTATGGAAGATTAAGAACCCCGGTAATAAATTACTTTCAATCATGGTGTGGTAACCGGCTTGCAAAGGGTTTAATCCGTGCAGGGAAAAACAATTATCCTTTTACAAAATCATTAACCGATGAATTAATGAAAATGTTTGATGCGTATGAAAAGGATTTTGAAGAAATCACCGAAGAATTATTCAGTTTGCCCAGCGCACTGTCCAGGTTTGAAAAAACAGGTGTTATTACTACTGAACAGGCAGCCACACTTGGCACAGTAGGGATGGTTGCAAGAATGAGCAGCATTAACCGTGATATTCGTTCTTCTCATGCACATGATCTGTATATAGAATTAAATCATCAACCTGTTATCAAACATCATGGAGATGTGTATTCAAGAGCGCAGATAAGAAAACAAGAGATCAGGCAATCGATTGGTTATATCAGGCAGTTGCTGCAAAATATTCCGCAGGGAAATAATAACCCGGGACAATTATCTTCTCCGCACCCGAATGCATTTACTATTTCTTTGGTAGAAGGTTGGAGAGGGGAAATTTGTCATTGTGCTATTACCGGGGACAAAGGTGAGTTGATCCATTATAAAATAAAAGACCCTTCATTTCACAACTGGCTTGCACTGGCTTTGGCTGTGCGGAATAATGAAATTTCTGATTTCCCGATTTCTAATAAAAGTTTTGACCTGTCTTATTGTGGTCATGATTTGTAAAAAACTGAATAAAAATGTTAGACAATCTCAAAATACTGTTTCACCAGGGCAAACAATATATTCCGGATGTTACCACTGCAAAAGTGCCTGGTATATTCAGGGGCAGACCGGTGATCAGCATGGAAAAAATTGATGAAACTGATTTGAAGGAATTATGCCCTACAGGTGCTATTTCAAGTGATCCTGTGTGCATTGATTTAGGGAAATGTACGTTTTGCGGAGAGTGTGCTATTGCTTTTCCCAATAAAATAAAATTTACCACAGATCATAAAATTGCAACCAATGATCGTAACAGTCTCATAATTAAAGAAGGACATGACCATGCTATTGAGCTAAATCCTGAATTGATAAGAAAGGAAATCCACAAATACTTCAGCAGTTCATTAAAGCTAAGACAGGTATCGGCTGGCGGGGATAACAGTTGTGAACTGGAGTTGAATGCCTGTGGCAACGTAAACTTTGACATGGGTCGTTTCGGGATTGAATTTGTAGCGTCGCCCCGGCATGCAGATGGTATTGTGATCACAGGTCCCATTACAGAAAATATGGCACAACCCCTGCAAATATGTTATGATGCAATACCAGAACCAAAAATCATCATTCTTGCAGGAACCGATGCTATCAGCGGCGGAATATTCGTAGGAAGCCCGGCCTTAAACAGGAATTTCTTATCTAAATATAAAATTGATTTATTTGTACCCGGTAACCCCATACACCCCCTGACATTTATCAACGGGGTACTTGAGTTGATCAAAAAAAGAAA
>JBGPKR010000279.1:0-3125 GCA_041486045.1 Chitinophagaceae bacterium
ACTCTTTTTTCTAAACTTGATTTTTTTATATCACCAGAACTTTCACCATGTCCTGAAAAATCAAATCGGAATGAAGGAATATTATATTTTACTAATTCATTTGACAGATAAGCGGTTCTTTCTTTTCCAGAATTGCCTGCGCCGTGCAAGACGAGAAAATTTACATTTTCCCCAATCTCTGAGTAGGTAAAAACTCCTGATAGAGTTTCGTTATTTACAGTATAGCCAATTTTCTTTTTCATTTATTTCTAGTTCTTTTTAATTCTAATAACCCTTGAAGTTGAGTACCTTCTCAACCCTCTTGACTCCTTTAAATTATCTGTTATATACACCCTTTTCAACCACCTGTCAAATCCATTAAATAATGGCTCAAAAGGATCTCTTCCATGAACAGTTCTTAAATTATCGATGAATAAAATTTCCCCATGTTCTAACATAATTTTGTGTTCATTTTTCTTTAATATTTTTGTCAGTATTGCCAATGCTTCTTCGGCCTTATTATCTTTAGCTTTAATCTTATTTAAGTTGATTTTAAGATAAGGACTGTCTTTATTTCCAAAAAGGATTGATGAGTATTCTGTCTTTTCCGAAACACTGTGTGCAAGATTTTCACCAATAATGAAACGTGCTTCAAATAATATTGATAATACATCTTCCGTTAAATCGCCTTCATTTACCCAAGATACCGTTGTTGGTGTTTTCGTAGGGTTTCTTATGCATAAAAGTCCCAAATACTCTCCGCTATTGGGATGAAATGCATCTTCGGTATGCAAATCAAAAAGATTTCTATAGCCTGAACTTACAGGTTTATTCTCATTTTCTTTAATTGGAATAATATCATTAATAATGTTCCCGTTTTGTATTGAGTCCCAAGTAAAAATTTCGCCCAAGATCGACGATATTATGATTAAAAACACTTCCTCCTTTGATAGTAGCTGACTCTCTACGTTATCCTTATATTTCTCTGGAGTTTTAATAGAATTACAAAAGTCAATTGGTAATCCTTGTATTATAAGGCAATTGCTATCTTCAAAGGTTTTAAAATGGTAAAGCCTGCTTTTTAATTCTTCTGGAAGCTTTGTGGCCCATAAAAATGATCTATTTAAAAAACCTTCAACTTCAATTTTAGAATTATATACTTTTTCTATCTCATTGTAAATGCCTTCAATATAATTTTGCTGTTCTAACGGAAGGAGATATTTTGAAATCAAAGGGGTTTGGTGCATGATGTGGTTTTTTTTCCGGCTGGAAAATATGGAAAATCCTGCCCTCTGTCAACCGTGTTAATACGGTATTTCAACTCCTAATTACCGCCAATAGATATAAAATTCGATTACAACATCGATGTACTCACGGAGCTGGAAGCCTCATACTTATATTCTTTTGCAGAGGCCCTAACGGCACAGATTAGAGTCAGTGCTGTGTATCTAGGCAGGTTGAGGAATAATAAGCGATTCATTGTTCGGGACAGTGAATATTCGCAAAGGGTGCTTGACTTTTTTTCAATCATCTGTGACAAAGAAGTAGTTGAAAACAGCTAACGAAGTTGTTGATTAGTATCGCAAAGCCTGTTTGGAGAAATCTGACAGACTTTATTTAATAATAGCTATTACATTTATCCCATTTCTATGGCGATTGGCCGCATTGAAAATCTTTGCTATTTCTCACATGTCCATAACAGAAGATATCCGGTCATTCTCTTTTATCCTGTTTTGCATTTTTCGAAAAGGATTTACAGGAATCCAGTCTTCAAATTCTAGGTAGTTAAACAAGGCTTTGGCAGTTGCTATTTTTTGTTTGTTTGATCTTGGTTTTAATCCGGCTATGAATTCCAGAAAACCCCGCAGCTGTGTTTTGGTTATATTGTTTGTCAATATTGAATGATCGTGTGAAAGTAGAAAGCGCTGCAACTGGTGCAGGTCTATTGAATATGCTTTTAACGTTTTTGAACTCAGTTTTTTTTCAAATCTGCAATGTTTCAGAAAATCGGCACTAGCTGATGGAAGGGGTTCAATTCCTATTAAATTTTAGCATGTTAAAAAATCTTTACCATTCAATATCCGCTTTTTATTATGCCTCCGTGTAAATACGGATTGTCTGTTGCAATTAAATGATTGACCTTTAGTTTGTTTGCACAAGGTGGCGAGGGATTGAGCATGCCCTCAGATTCATGCTCCTTGACTGCTTTTAATATAATACTATGAACGGTAAAACCGGGGAAAAATGCCAAGTGAGTGGCGTTTACAGATGTGAGTCACATCCCAGCAATACTATTCCGCTTGCAAAAGGAAATACGTTTCCTCCGTGTTCTCTGGGTGGTGGCCATTCAACTACTTGGATATTTATGTATCCCGCTTAAATTGAAACAAACCCGCTATTTGTAAGCGGGTTTGTTTTCTTTGAGAAGAAAGAACCTAAACAGATTCTTGTATAACGTGTATCATTATTATACCGACTATTCCCTCTTAGAATACTCTGACCGGAACGGTTGTTATCCGGGAGGAGACTCGTTGGGAAAGGAAGAAATAAATGAGATTTATTAAAGCTATAACCATTTATGAGTATGAATTGGGAAAAACTACTTTCAACCGACAGATTATATTGTCACAAGTATGATCAAATGCCTTATGATAACAGGACCGAATATCAAAAGGATATTGACCGGATTATCTTCAGCACATCTTTTCGCAGGCTTCAAAATAAAACACAGGTATTTCCATTGCCTGACAATGATTTTGTACATACCCGACTAACGCATTCCATTGAAGTATCCAGTATTGGGAGAAGCCTGGGAAAATTAGCGGGAGAATTTATCATTAAAGAAGAAAAGCTTGATAAAAATATATTTCACTCTGATGACTTTTCGAATGTAGTTGTTGCTTCCTGCCTGGCGCATGACCTTGGCAACCCTCCTTTTGGGCATTCAGGTGAAAAAGCTATCGGGAATTATTTTCTAAATGGCAGAGGTAAGGAACAGATCAGTTTGTTGAGCGAATCACAGCGCCGAGACTTTGAAAATTTTGAAGGAAACGCAGCCGGATTAAGAATATTGACCAATGACCATCCTTCAGGCAAAGATGGTGGATTAAGGCTTTCTTATGCTACTTTAGGTAGTTTCATTAAAT
>JBGPKR010000280.1:0-3125 GCA_041486045.1 Chitinophagaceae bacterium
AAAACTTTTTTTTATACTGCTGCTGTTGAATTGCCTGTGTGCTTATACACAAAGCTCCCCGAAACAGGTTCCCGCTGTAAGAACTTCTTTGCCCATAAAAATAGACGGGCTGATCAATGAAGATGCATGGAAACAGGCGCCGCCGGTCAATGGCCTGGTCGAAATGCGTCCTTCTCCCGGGAAAGAGGAAGGCGAAAAAAGCAAAACGGAGGTCTATCTTCTTTATGATGATGATGCTGTTTACTTCGGAGGCATACTCAACGAAAGTAATAAAGACAGTATCTCTACTCAACTTTCCGGCCGGGATGGTATCGGGGTGAATGATTTCATTGGTGTGGTATTCGATACTTACCAGGATAAGATAAATGGCCTTGGCTTTTATGTGACTCCCCTCAATGAACAATTTGACGTCCGGTACACCATTGGTATGAGCAATAACGGCGAAGACCTGAGTTGGAATGCTGTTTACAGCACAGCAACAAAGATCACAGAAAGCGGCTGGTCATTTGAAATGCGCATACCTTACTCTGCTTTACGTTTCAGCAAAGAAAAAACACAGAACTGGGGCATGCACATTATCCGCCGCCGGGCAAAGACAGGCCAGCAATATTCCTGGAGCCCTATTGATCCCACCAAATTCGGTTTCATGAACCAGGCAGGTGTATGGACGGGTTTGCAGGATATCAAACCCCCGGTGCGACTTTCCTTTTCACCCTATTTTTCCATTTACCAGGCAAGGAATCCCAGCATCAGCAAGGCATGGAAGACCTCTGTGAATGGAGGCGTGGATGTGAAATATGGCATCAGCGACGGATTCACTATGGACATGACACTGATACCTGATTTTGGCCAGGTGCAAAGCGATAATCAAATTCTCAACCTTTCTCCCTTTGAAGTAAAGTTCAACGAGAACAGGCCTTTCTTTAATGAAGGTGTTGAGCTTTTTAACAGGGCCAATCTTTTTTATAGCCGCCGCATCGGTGGACTGCCCATACATTATTATGATGCCGACAATGCGATCGGGGTTAATGAAACCATCATCAAAAACCCGGTGGAGTCAAAACTCATCAATGCCACCAAGATCAGCGGGCGCACCAAAAAGAAACTGGGTCTTGGTTTTTTCAATGCCATCACCAAGGCTCAATATGCTACAGTGGATGATGGCAATGGCAATAAATATGAACTGCTGACCGATCCGCTCTCTAATTACAATATCATTGTTATTGACCAGGGCTTAAAGAACAACTCAAGGGTAACCCTTATCAATACAAATGTCATGCGCAGCGGGAAAGATTATGATGCCAACGTGACTGCCATTGACTGGGACCTCTATGATAATAAGGTGGACTGGAATTTTTGGGGACAGGTTAACTACAGCCGGCTGATGGGTTACCCCGCAAGCGGGAAAACACAGGGAGGTTATTTATATAATTTATATGCAGGAAAGTTCAGGGGTCCTTTCAATTTTTTTGTCAGCCGTTATTATGCCGATGATCAGTATTACCAGGGTGATATGGGATATTTTGCCAACAACAATTATATCACGCATAACCTCTATGCCGGCTACAAATGGGTAAAACCAAAATATTTTTATAATAATATTTTCCTGAACCTGAATGGAAACTACACGCAGCACTACCTGCCCCGCAGCTACCAGGATGCCCGGGTAAATATGAATGTCAACAGCCAGTTAAAGAATTTATGGACCGTAAGTTTCAATAACATGCTGCTGGCCCGGAGAAATGATTTCTATGAACCCCACCTGCCGGGTTGGATGGTAAAAATGCCGGGGGCCTGGCAGAAAGGTTTTACAGTTGTTACCAATGGCGCTAAAAAATATTCAACTTTCGTTCAGTTCAATCATACCGGTTTTAAGAAGTATAAGACAAACAATTTTAATGTAAGTTTTGGCAATAATTATCGCTTCAATGACAAATTAAGCATCGGCCTCAATCATTACCTCACTTTTAATGATCGTGATTTTGGATTTGCTTATATCAGCGATAATGCCGACAGCGTGGTGATGAGTCTTCGCCGGCGCCGTACGGCAGAAAATGTATTCAACGTAAAATATAATTTCAATAACAGGATGGCCCTTACATTCCGGCTGCGTCATTACTGGAGCAAGGTGCATTATTTTGACTTTGCTAACCTGAAAGCGGATGGCAATACAGAACCCCTTGCCCTTGCCAGTAAAAACCCTGATATCAATGTGAATCTTTTTAATATTGATATGAACTTTACCTGGCAGTTTGGCCCCGGCAGTTTTATTAATGTGAACTGGAAAACAGCCACAGAGCTATATGACCAGTTTGTACTGGGCAGGTATTATTATAACCTGAAAAAAACACTGGACAGCCCGCAGCAGATCAGTTTTTCAGTGAAGGTCATCTATTATTTAGACTACCTCAGCCTGAAAGGAAAGGGAAAGAAAGAAAAGAAATCCTAGCAATTTTATCTTTCTATATTATTTATTCCGGTACCCGGGAGTGTAGCCCGGTAATTTTTGAAGAAAGTAGCCGTTCCGATTTTAACTTCTTCTGTTTTTTGTAGACTGGTAAGCCCAACCAATCAGCAAGATCTGAAGTGGCAGACGGAGGATAGCTATCCATAGATTGGGATCATGCAGCTGCCGGAAATTCAGCATCATCTGGATATTGGCAGGAAATACGGCCACTAATAAAGCAATGATACCCCATGCCGCCGGTTTACGGGTCTGTTTGGGTAGCAGCAATAATCCAAAAACTATTTCACAAATTCCGCTGAGATATATGATGAAATAATGCCAGGGCAGCCAGGGTGGCATTATCTTTTTATAAAAGACGGGATGAATAAAATGGTTGGCCCCGGCTATTACATAAAAAGCCGCCATGATAAACAGTAATATTCTTTCCCGTTTACTCATTCCATGTGAATGACTAATTAATATCATACCCTTAATTAACCCTGGTCAGGTAATATTATTACCCAAAGTTATAATATGCAGCATGGCCAGGTAGCTGATCGTTCATTTGAACCGGGTCTGCCGGGTAATACAATTTTATTAAGACCGTATGACCAATTTTAATAACCAGATCAAACAGATACTGTTATTATCGCTGCTGGTTGCGCTGATCTTACTGTCT
>JBGPKR010000281.1:0-3101 GCA_041486045.1 Chitinophagaceae bacterium
ACGCCGATCCTTTTGCTGCTTGTATCTGCCAGCGCAGCCCTTGCAGAGGCCTCACATTCAATCGTACGTTTTAGCTCGTACTGGCAAATCCCCAATTTATAAATGTGATAAGGGTTTTTGGTTTTTGGAACCACCTGTTCATAAAGGCCGGTGGCTGTCTTGGGATCGCCGAGTTCATCATAACATTCAGCAGCACGGGCCATGGCATTCACATTTTCAGGGGCAGCTTTGTACACTTCTTCAGACAGCAGCAACGAACTGTAATAAGATTTGACATTAAAGTACAACATGGACAAAGTGTCCTTATATATTATGTTATTGTCAACTGCGATATAGCCATGCAGTGCATTGATGGCTGCATTTGCATCATTGTAGGTCAGAGCCTGCCTGTACACTTTCAGGTAATGTTTCCGCAGGGCAACACTGTCCTGTGCGGCAGCACCGGAAACAATCATCAGGCCAAGCAATACGGGTATCAATTTTTTCATCATAATAGGTTTTTGATTAGTGGATAAAAATAGGAGTTCTTGCTTAAATTCCGAAGCATTTTTAAGCCAATATTATAATTTGTATTATCATCTCTGAAAATATATTGCTGTGACAAACCTTTGTCCATTGCCTATTGCCTGTTGCCTGTTGACGAAGCGTATTTTCTCCATTTTTCAATTACCTGTTCCATATCAGGGGGTAAAGCTGCCTCAAAAAACATTTCCTTGCCCGAAGACGGATGGATAAAGCCCAGGGTCCTTGCATGCAGGGCCTGCCTCCGGCATAGCTGAAAACAATTATCAACAAATTGCTTGTACCTGGCATATACTGTTCCTTTTACAATTTTATCGCCGCCATAAAAATCATCACTGAATAACGGGTGGCCGATATATTTCATGTGAACTCTTATCTGGTGTGTACGGCCTGTTTCCAATACACATTCTACCAGGGTCACATAGCCAAATCGTTCTAAGACTTTGTAATGAGTGATGGCATCTTTCCCATGATCGCCCTCAGGATAGGCTTCAAATAATTTCCGGAAACGCAGGTTACGGCCCACATGGGCCCTGATGGTTCCGGTATCATTTTCCATATCACCCCATACCAATGCCACGTATTGCCGCTTAACGGTATGGTCAAAAAATTGTTTAGCCAGTTGCCGCATGGCTTTATCCGTTTTCGCCAGTACTAAAAGACCACTTGTATTTTTATCAATACGATGTACTAATCCGAATCTTGGTAATAATTCTTCTGAAATTCCAGGGTTTTGTTGTTGCAGGTACCAGGCTATTCCATTCAGTAAGGTTCCTGAATAATTGCCGCTGCCCGGGTGTACTACCATACCGGCCGGTTTGTTGATGATCATCAGGTCTGTATCTTCAAAAACAATGTTCAGTTCCATTTTTTCGGGAACCACATCTGTTTCTTCGGGGCTCATGTCCGAATAAATGATAATATAATCCAGGGGTTTTATTTTGTAATTGGAACGAATTTCTTTTCCGTTTACCATCACCAACCCCAGGTTGATGGCCTGCTGAATTTTGTTACGGGTGGCTCCTTCAATGCGGTTGGCCAGGAATTTATCGATCCGCAGCGCCTCCTGTCCTTTATCAATAGTAATGCTGAACCGTTCGTACAGTTCATCATTACTATCCTGTATCCCGGGTTCATGCTGTGGCAATTCTTCTTTCATATACATTATTCACAACAAAGATACCGGATGTGTACTTAGTCGTAAATTTGCGACGCCATATGCAGAAAGAGAAAATTATATTTAAAGATCTCGGTTTACTGGATTATCAAACGGCCTGGGATTACCAGGAACAGCTATTGCAAGAGAATGTCCGTCGTAAGTCGGAAGTCAGAAGTCGGAAGTCAGTTGCCGGAGTTATGCAATCAGAAATCGGACTCCAGACTCCAGACTCCGAACTCCAGACTCAACATTATCTTCTCTTCACCGAGCATCCTCCTGTTTATACATTGGGAAAAAGCGGAAAAAAAGAAAATGTTTTACTGGATGATGATGGGTTGAAAGAAAAAGACATTCAGTTCTTCCATACGAACCGGGGGGGAGATATAACTTTTCATGGACCCGGCCAGCTTGTTGGCTACCCGATCCTTGACCTGGAAAAATTTTACACCGATATCGGAAAATATCTCCGCAACCTGGAAGAAGTAATTATACTGACCATGGCTGCATATGGCATGAAGGGGGAACGTTCGCCCGGTGAAACGGGAGTTTGGATGGAACCGGGTTTACCCGGCAGGGAAAGAAAGATATGTGCGATCGGTGTCCGCTGCAGCCGGTGGATCACGATGCATGGATTTGCTTTTAATGTGAACACTGACCTTGCCTATTTCAATCATATTATTCCCTGTGGCATCATGAACAAACAGGTTACTTCGCTGGAAAAAGAATTGGGATATAAACCGGGTATGCAGGAAGTAAAGGGAAAACTGAAAAGGAATTTTGAAGAAGTATTTAATGCAGAACTAATGATAACGGGCAATGTGCAATAGACAATATGCAACAGCGGGTTTGATTTTGTCAGTTGCTGATTGCCAATTGCCAATTGCAAATTGATTCAGAAGTCTTTCTCCAGGTAAATTTTATGTTTTTCCAGCAGTTTGCCGTTTTCATATAATTCAAACCTGAACCACCCGGCATGATAAAAGTTGGTCTTATCGATCTTAAAATCTTTTTCTTTGATCTCTTTTAATTCAAACAGGAAGCTGCCATCTTCCTCAAAGAATTTTAAAGAATATTTTTTTGACTTTTCATCATCCGGCAGGTTGATACGGACGTATCCGTCGCGGTTGGTGTAAACATGCAAAGAAGGTGTAAAGGCATTGGATTGCGGTTTGGTATAATTGGGATTAGGCACTGCCGAAGAATCGCCCCATTGTAAATTATCAATTTTAATTACTACGGGTTTTGCCTGAACGATCACGGGTTTACCATTCACTATAATGGTATGAGGCTTCATGTCAACAGCCGGCAACTTCATTTCAACGGCAGCCAACTTCATTTCAACAGCAGCCATTTTACGGGCATCAACAGCAACCATTGTACGGGCCGTATCCTGTACCGGTTTTTTAGTGGCACTAAACAG
>JBGPKR010000282.1:0-3061 GCA_041486045.1 Chitinophagaceae bacterium
GCTTCCTGGATTTTAGTGATATAATCTTCTTTGCTATTACAAAGATAAACCTGGTCACTAAACATCTCCATCGCTTCTGTTTTTGTGGCTACCACGGGCTTACCGGCAGCGAGGTATTCATCTATTTTTCTTGGATAATTTCCAATAGTCATTTGATTTAGCAACTGGGGATTGATACATACATCAAAACTATGAATATATTGCGGCAATTCTTTGGTTGGCTTTGATCCTAAAAAATAGATATTAGGAAGTTGATGAAGAATGGATAATTTAAAGCGGTCGTCTTCCGGACCAACCAATACAATATTCCAATCAGGTTTCTGAACAGCAATAAAACGAATCATCTCTATGTCCAGCCTGGTTGAAGTCAGCGATCCGCAATAACCAATGACGGGGTATTTGATTCCGGTAACATCGGAAGGGATTTCGGATGGCATGTCCAGGAAATCCTCTACATCACAGCCCTGTCCGATATCGGCTGTGTTGGAATTATACTTGGATGCATAACCCGCCAGGTATTTAGAGTTCGCGGCCACTAAATCAGCCTTTTTGATCATCAGGGGTTCAGCCGTAGATCCATGGTAAACAAAATATTTTTGCGACAATAGAAAATCCCTGATGTAATAAACAAATAACTGAGGCTTTAAAAAATCTTTCAGGTAAAGGCCATTTAAAAAATCATTATCTATGATCAGGATAGAGTTTTTAAACCCGAGCTGGTTGCCGGCCCAGTTCATTTCAGCTGCCAGTTTCTTATTATTTCTTTTATTAAAAAAATTATATATAGATCCCCGTGGCAGGAAATTAATCGACTCAATTATTACACGCGGATTGAAGACCCATAACCTGCTACTTATTTCTTCCAGCACATTCTTTCCATGCTTTATACTTTCAAGCCTGTTTTTTGTACGAATATCTTTTTTGTATTTAATCCTGCTAACCCTGTCCAAAGGCCTGTTTACATATATAACCCTGTTATGCCTGGAAATTTCTTCAGCCATATTTTTACAATTACTTCCTGTTGGAATATCCCAGGGCTGCAATCCAAAAATGATAAAGTCGCGGTCTTTGATCAGCGAAATTTCCATGGCAGCTTTTGTGCAATTATTTTTAAAAATTCAGGATAAAAACTAAATGCATATCTGAAGGCATTTAAAAAATTAATTTTAAATAGCCTGTAAAGCAAAAGTTGTGTAATAATAAATCCAACAAAATGAGAAGCGAGCAATGCGTAGGCGGCCCCGATAAATTGAAATCGCTTTATAAAAAAATAAAGAAAACAAACTTGTATCACAGCAATAATTGTGGTGGTCAGCCAATTCAAGGCTGGTTTTCCTGTTGAATCAATTATCACACCATACTGCTTTAAAAAAGCAAGCGTAATGCTTGTAATTGAAATTAACTGCAGGTAAGGAATAGCATCATAATATTGCCGCCCGGCCAAAACATAAATGATAGCTTTAGGGAAAAGTAATACAAAAATAACCAAGGGCACCACGACACACAGCGAGGCCCCCACTGTTTTTTCATAGTAATATTTTATCCTGGAAGGATTACTGCTGATTTCAGCCTGGGCACTTTTTGGGAATAAAATATCGCCGAGTGTTTGTGAGGGAAGATCAGATAAATTAATAAACCGCATAGCAATGTTCTGGGAAGCATTAAAAATAGTTGTTCCCAAAAGAGGAGATAACATGATCTGGTCGGCACTTCTGAAAATCAACGTACTTATCCCTGAAGCAAAAACATATTTCCCAAAATGCACCAGTTTCAGCACCCATTCCCTGGAGAATACAAAAGACTTCAGGAGGAGATGCTTAACATAACCCCTTGACACCAGGGTTCCGGCGAGCAATCCTATATTATAAATAATAACCAGCACATTCAGTGGCACTTTGGTATTGACAAGGAAAATAAGGAATACCAGTACAAGTGTTATTCCCTGGCGGAAAAAATATGTCCAGAATAGCCCTTTGAACAATACTTTACTGTACATCAGCCATTCGAAATGAGAAAACGGTATCATAAGCAATATCCCCCCCTGTAGAATATACAACATAGATTCAAGTTGCGGGGCATTTAAAAACGCGGCGAGAAAAGGAGTAAAAATAAACAGCAGTAATGCCACAAAAAGTGTAATAATCACATTTAAAAAAAAGGCCGCCCCAACTACAAGTCGTTGGTCCGTATTGCTGCTATGATTAATAAACTTAATCAATGCTGTCTTAACAAGCCCCTGTCTTATCAGTTCGATGATGGCTGTTATGGTCATAAAAAGGGCCCAGACACCCATTTCCTGTTTTGTGAGTGCTTTATGCGCCAATATCATCGTAATAAATAAACCGGATAACGGTACAGACAATTTTTGTAAACCACCAAAAAAAGCCGAATGAATCCAGGTGCTGTATTTTGAGGCATGAGACATAGAACTAATTTTTTATTCCCTGTGCCGGAGAAACAGCACTACTACTCACCAGCATACTTACTTTATTTTCAGTTTTTTTTTCTAACGTAAATATCCATCTTACATTCCAGTGCACAGCCAGTCTGTACAAAAGTACGGGAACAAGTAAACCGGAAATAATTCCTGACAGTAATATTATGGCCACATTCTCGATACCCAATAACTTGTTTAAGACAATCCTCACAAAAGCAAAAACGATAACATGCGATACATAAATGTAAAGAGAGTTTCTGCCTAATACTGTAATCCATTTAAGAGCATTCTTTTTTTGCAGGTAAAAACTGAGATTCATTATAAACACACAGCCTGTCAGTGCAATCAGCAAAAAAACAAAGGGCTGATAAAATTCGACATGCATATATTTACTGGTAGTGTGATGCAGATTCTCCAGAAGAAAATACACCTGGCCCGCCCCAAAGGGAATAAGGATTAACAATAAAAGTTTTCCCGATCCAAAATATTTCTGATTTTTTTCGTCCAGTAAATAACTGCTTAAAAAGTCACCTATTGAAAAGAAGATATAATAATGCAGTATATCGGATATAAAACCCGCATTTATATTTTGCTGGTAAATCAGTGAAGACAGGTAAAAAAAAA
>JBGPKR010000283.1:0-3046 GCA_041486045.1 Chitinophagaceae bacterium
CACTTTTGCGGCGAATAGCTATCCATGCAAAGAAGAGAAGCAGCAAAAAATCCGCACCGGCAATCACTTCATTCACATACTGCGGAACGCCAAAATGATAAGGTTCTTTTATCGATATAAATAAATAAAGAGATATTGCCGATAAGGCAAATGCTGTGGCAATTACGAGTATCCTTGATAAAAATTTAGGCAATATCAATACTAAACCACTGACAATAACAGGCAGAATAAATAAACTGCTTATGAGTGGGTACATGGGAAAGAATTTTAGCTATTTCGAATACTGCAATGTAGAAAGGAAATATCCGGTCTTGAATGATAGAAATCAACCTGCAATATGATATGGCTTACTGAAACTTTTAGCTTGAATACCAGGTAAAAACTCTTCTATAAAAAAAGATAAAGCCGATTGCAAATTATTTTCAGCTTCCTTACTTATCGAAGTATTAAGACCCCATTCCTTTCCTGATATGGCGAGGATGTAAGTTTTCGGAAACTTGCTATAAAGATTATTTGCGAGGTAAAGAATAGCTCCGGGGGCCTGCGCATGAGTAGAGAAAAAAGACTGATCGGCAGATATGCAGCGGCTTATTTGAAATCCATTATTCAGCTTATCATGTGATGCATCCACAAAAAAGACAACATCATAGTCGCTGATCAATGCAGCATCTTCCACTTGTAACTGATAACGAAATTCATGCTCCAGGAAATCATATCCATGGCCATCGATCATTTCAACAAATTTCCATCCCAGGCCATCATCGCCGCGGCCACTGTTGCCGATACCGATGAGCAAGATTTTGTTTGATCCGATAGCTACCGGATCAGTTTTTGAATTTTTCATCGATCAATTCTCCATTATAGTTATACAATTCAAGTTTCAACGGCATTTGACCCATGGCATGAGTGGCGCAACTAAGACAGGGATCATAAGCCCTGATCGCCACTTACACCTGGTTCAGCATAGCATCGGTAATAGTACCCTTGCGATCGATCACATTTTTGACTACCCAACGCACGGCCGTATTCAGCGCATCATTATTATTGGTAGTGGAAACAATCAGGTTGCAGCGGGTTATCATTCCTTTTTCATCCACTTCGTATCGATGAGTCAGCGTACCTCGGGGTGCTTCAATAATTCCAATTCCTTTCAGCCTCGGAATGCCTTTGCGCACCAAATCATCTCCCATCAGCTCCTCATCATGCAACAGCATTTTTATTTCTTCAGCACAATGCAAAATTTCTATCAACCTTGCCCAATGCGAGTACATGGTACTGTTATTCACTTTTTTCCCGGTAAAAGCAATAAACTCCTGCCGAGCTTTTTCGGCTAATGGTGTGGGAATGAAACTGCATATATTCATCCTGGCAAGTGGCCCTACCCTGTTCCAGCCTTTTTCCCTTCCTATTTTTTTTAAATATGGAAATTTCATATAAGACCATTGTGCCACTGCTTCAGAAAAATATTCTTCATACAGATCAGTTGAAACATCATTAAGTGTAATGTTTCCTTCACTGTCGATTGCCCTTAATTTACCATCGTATAATTCCAAACCTCCTTCATCATTCACCATGCCCAGGTGGCCGGATGGAAATTTTGCAAACTCATCAAGAAACTTCCGGTTTTTTTCATGATAGTCTTTCATAAAATCCACCATCGCCTGCGACCATGCTATCATAGTATCTATGTTTTCGATATTCTTTCCATCTAAAAAATATTCCCTTTCTTCTTTAGTGAGGGTTTTATATACGCCACCAGGTACAGCAAGTATACCGTGAATTCTTTTTCCTGCAACTGCTTTAATAATTTCCTGGCCGAATTTTCTCATCGTGATCCCTTTGATGGCAAGATCCCTGTTTTCAACAGCGACAGCCACAACATTTCTCTTTTCTATTGGTGCATCTACCCCAAATAATAAATCAGGTGAAGCGAGATAGAAGAAATGCAAAGCATGTGATTGAAAAACCTGGCCAAAATGCATGAGCCTGCGAAGTTTTGTAGCCGTCGGCGAAAGATCTTTTGGATCAATTCCCACAATCTGGTCAATCGCTTTTGCTGCGGCCAGGTGATGACTTACCGGGCAAATTCCACAAAGTCTTTGTACCAATACCGGTGCTTCCCAATAAGGATGACCCTGTATAAATCGTTCGAAGCCCCTGAACTCAGTAATGTGGAAAAAACAATCTTCTACTTGCCCATACTCATCAAGATGTATAGTAACCCTGCCATGGCCTTCCACTCTTGTAACAGGATCTATGGTAATTTTTTTGTTCATGATATTTTAATCAGTTAATCATATTTAAATTCAGAATAAAGAATGGAATACTCTTCACCCCAAAGAATATTTTTTACAACTTTCCATATATGGTTAGGATCAGGCGGACATCCCGGAATGTAATAATCAATTTTTACAATCTCATTGCAGGCATATACCCTGTCAAGAATCTTTGGCAGATCTTCATGATAAGGTATGATGTTGCTGCCGGGTTCGTTGGTAACAGAATTCAAATAAGCTTCTTCGAGGCATTCACTCAATGGAATAGAATTTCTCATGGTCGGAAGACCTCCCCAGATAGAGCATTCGCCTATCGCAACCAGTTTATCACAATGTTCCCTGAATTTCCGAAGTGTCTCTACATTTTCTGAATTGCAACAACCCCCTTCAATAATACCAAGATGACAACGGCTGGTAAAATTTTTAATATCTGTAAGTGGCGATTTATCGAATGAAACAAGTTCAATGACATCAAGAAGCTCTTCATCTATATCGAGCATTGACATGTGACAACCAAAACATCCGGCTAAAGAAACGGTGGCGATTATTTTCTTATGCATCACGGAGGGTCGTTTTCCTGTTAAGGTTTTTTGATTGTATTTCGTTTGCACTGACTCCATATCAAATTTTCTATCACCAAATGGTTTTGCCATACTGACTCCTCTTACAATGATGGCGCCGGTTGGACAAATCTTCATTGCATTGATGGCTTGTTCTTCTGTGAGTTTGGCTTCCTGTTCGTAATCAACTCCTACATAAGTTTCATTGCC
>JBGPKR010000284.1:0-3028 GCA_041486045.1 Chitinophagaceae bacterium
CGAACCGACACTCACCGCAGGTATTATCAGCGCCATCAAACAATCTGTTGGCGGTTTTGCTGTTATCCAAATGGATGCAACGATCACCCATGGGAGCAGTGGTAGCCCGGTTTGTAATGAAAAAGGTGAAGTGATAGGCCTCGCCACATTCGGTAGTCTTGAACACAGTACGGGCAGTCTTGTATCGGGATATAATTTTGCGATTCCTATTGCCGTCATCAGGGAATATCTTGATTCTGCCAAAGTGAAACCACAGGTAAGCCTGGCCTCATTACTCTATAACCAGGGGCTTGGTTTTTTTTACGATGGATTTTATTTCCTCCATTAACTCCATCTGCGTTTTTTGGATCTCAAATAATGTTTTCATTTGTTCCGTCATCAACAGGTCCAGCTTGCCATGCAGGTTGCGGATCTCAATTTCTGATTTCAGGTTTATCATATAATCATTAATGGCCCGTTGCCTGTCTTTTTCCTCTTTACGGTTCTGGCTCATCATGATAATAGGAGCCTGTAAAGCAGCAATGGTAGAGAGTAACAGGTTCAGAAGAATAAAAGGAAAGGGATCAAATGGTTTGCCGAGCATATATATATTGATCACTATCCACAAAAGCATAAACAATCCGAATGCAACAATAAATTTCCAGCTTCCGCCAAAAATGGCCACCTTATCAGCCAGGCGGCTTACATAGGGCGGGTTCCTGTCTTCAAATTCAAGCAACTTGTCGGACAGCATTTTTTCCTCTTCAATGGCTTTGTGTACGATCTCCCTTAGCTTTTGAAGCTGTTCATCCTCCGTGGCAAGTAGTTGTTCAAGATTTTCTTTTGTCATATTTCAATATCGTAGTGAATAAAATTACAGAACCCCATCGTTGACGGGGCGGCTGTACAAGTGTCCCGCCATTGGCGGGAACAGGTGAAGCCGGGTACATAAATATTTTATTTATTATGTGCAATGAACAAAGGAAGTTTTACTTCTTTCATCAGTATATCGGCCATGCTTTCACGAAACCAGCGGCTGATGGTTCCTCTCCGGTAGGCGCCCAGCACCACCAGGGCATTTTCATGTTGTTGCTCTTTGAGATGCCTGACTATTTCATCTTCGGCCCAGCCCCTTGTGACCGTATATTTTGCTTTTGGAAAATGGCGTTTCATGAATTCTTTCATCAGCTTATTATCGGGCATATGCAGTGTTGTGTTCACAGGGTTTACGGAAATCACTTCGGTTTCCAGATGCTTTAACTGCGGCAATAAATAACTGAACATTTTTATGGCATATACTGATGATGGACCGCCATCATACAATAAAATTATTTTTTGGACGGGTTTATAATCCCCCTGCACGGCCAGCACGGGGCATTGGGTATCGCTTAATAAGTCGCGGATAAACCGGGTTGGTAATTTTTCTTTATAGTGAGTAAGTGTTTCACCTGTATCTATGATAAGAAGGTCGCAATAAATACTTTCATGCTTTAAAGCCTGTATGGCTATTTTCCGGTCGTGGTGGATGTTATATTCCAATCCTACTTTCTGACAGGCTTTCTCAAAATTTTTTGCGGCAGCATCACGGGTGAGCTGGTCTTTTGCTTCTAATTTATTCAGTGTATTTGCTGAAACACCCTCTTTAGCAATTAATTCGTAGATCTTATAGCTGCTGTAGCTGGGATCGTCCATAAAAACTCCTACCAGGTGTGTATTTGTCTGCTTTGCAATATCAATGGCATAATCTCTTGTGCTTGCTGAGAATTTAAGGCCATCAAATGCAGCGATAATTTTTTTCATGCTGTGTTGTTATTTGCTTATACAAATCAAAGCTATATAACACTTTACCCGATTAACATGATGGTCATTAGCGGGCAGAATGATAATAGTCAAATAAAACGGACCGGTGCATGCCAGCTCACTGAATCAATACTGTATTACCTTATTTTATTAAAGCTTATTCCGGGTCCATCCCTGAAAATCAATGAAAGAAATATTGTTTATTTTAGAGGTATACTATTAAACCTTTTTGAGCCATGCCATATTACAAACCATTGGAACAATTGACGGTAAGGGAGCGAAAACATATTATCAGCAATCTCCAGGAACTGAGAGCTTACCTGAAAAAAATGTTGCCTGACAGAACAAACAGGAGCACATTGCTCTTAAGTACCTGGAACCTGCGGGAGTTTTCCAATTCTGAAAACAGGCTGGAGGAATCTTACTGGTATATTGCTGAAATTATTTCTTTTTTTGACCTGGTGGCCGTGCAGGAAATCGGGAATGATATGTCGGCCCTGAAAAAGCTTATGGAGATCTTAGGGTATAAGTTTGATTATATTGTAACGGATACTCCCAATGCAGAAGGCGGAAATGAAAGGATTGCGTTTATCTTCAATACCGGCAAAGTAAAGTTTAAAAACATCTCAGGGGAAGTAAACCTGGATAGTAAAGAACAGCAAAAATTCGGCCTGCCTAACGGATTTGCAAGGCCCCCGTTTGTCGTAGCTTTCCAGGCCAGTTGGTTCAGGTTCAACCTTTGCAACGTACATATTTATTATGGCAGCGATAAGAAGGACAAAAAGACCGGCGAAAAAGACAATACCAGAAGGCGGAAAGAGATCGGCGCCATTGCCCAAAAGTTAAATATCCGGGGAAAAAAAGAAGATGTTACCTATATCCTGGTTGGCGATCTGAACATTGAAGAGAAAGGTGACCAGTATTTTCAGGCCCTGGTGGGAGATAAAAAAAATAAGACCGGTTTTTTTATCCACCCCAAAAAGGACCAGATATTTTCCAACAGCAAACTAAATAAAGCTTTTGACCAGATCGCCTTCAACATGCATAACATTTCGCTGAAAGACCTGGATATTGATGAAGAAAATAAGAATGTATCAATAGGTGTAGTTAATTTTTACGAGGCCGTATTTAAGGATGAGAATCTTTACAAACCGATTGCAAAAAAAATGTACGGGACCAGTCATAAACCAATGCCAAAAAACTGGAAGTTCGATAACTGGAGGACATTTCAAATGAGTGACCACCTCCC
>JBGPKR010000285.1:0-2994 GCA_041486045.1 Chitinophagaceae bacterium
AATTATAAATGGAAGATCAGTACGAAGAATGACAGCGCCCAATTCTATTTTAACCAGGGCATCAATATGTATTACTGTTTCCATATAATTGAATCCATGGCTTCCTTTAAAAAAGCTGCGAAATTTGATCCGGCCTGCGCAATGATCTTCTGGGCACAGGCATTGGCATACGGACCCAATATCAACGATCTCGGCTACCGGGCATCTCCTGAAGCGCTTACCGCAATACAAGAGGCGTCTTCGCTTTCACGAACAGCTACTAATCTTGAAAAAGGTTTAATCGATGCCATGTCAGTACGATATACTGCAGACTCGGCGGACGCCAGTCGGGCCCAATTAAACAAAGATTACACAGAAATCATGAGCAGGCTTTATGAAAAATTTCCCGGCAGTGCTGATATACAGGCCCTGTATGCAGATGCAATGATGTTGGAACATCCCTGGGACTTATGGTGGGCTGATGGAAGTCCCAAACCATGGACACCTTTGATCCGTGAAGTATTGGAAAAACTTTTGGCAAAAACTCCAAACCATCCCGGCGCCAATCATTATTATATTCACGTGATGGAGCCCTCGCCTTACGCTAATAAAGCGTTGCCCAGCGCTGATCGGTTAGGAGAACTTTCGCCAGGGCTTTCTCATACCGTTCACATGCCTTCACATATTTATTTGCGAACCGGTAAATATGATAAGGGAATTGCTGTAAATGAAAATGCGGTGAACAGCTATAAAAAAACAATTCTTCTCTACCCTCCCGTTGTTGGTAATGATTTTCTGTATATCATTCACAATCTTCATATGCAAACAAATAATGCCATGCTTGCAGGAAGAGAGGCTTATTCTGTACAGTCAGCAGTCGAAACGATGAACAGCATTCCGAAAGATTACTTAGCAATTCCCGGAGCACTGGGTAATTACGTGCAATACATTTATATGACGCCAGTACTGGTTGATATTCGGTTTGCAAGATGGAATGACTTGCTAAATCAACCGGAACCACAACCATCATTGGTTTATGCAAATGTTCTTTATCATTTCGGAAGGGGCATTGCTTTTTCTTATAAACAAAAATTTAATGAGGCCAGTAAGGAGCTTGATCGCATGCGTGAATTTATGAAGGATAGTTCGCTGAATATTCCATTTACTCCGTTTTCTGCAGCTATAGAAGGAGCCAGGGTGGCAGAACAAATATTACTGGGAGTCATTCATGAACGTCGCAATCTTTACGACGGGGCCGTCACTAATTTCAAACAGGCGGATTCAATTGAAAGGAATATGGTGTATAATGAACCGCGGGACTGGATATTAAATCCCAAACATTTTTTAGGCAATGTTTACCTGGAAACATACAAATGGAAAGAAGCGGAGACAATTTTTATGAAAGACCTGGAATATAATAATGAAAATGGTTGGGCTTTGTATGGATTATATAAAGCTTTTTTTGGACAAAATAAAAAAAGGGAAGCTGAAAACCTGCTGGTGAGATTCAAAAAAGCATTTAAAAAAGCGGATATAAAATTGGCCGGACCTATTCTCTGATTGTTATTTGCTGAAGGGATTATTAATTAGCCATTCCTTTTACAAAATCACTTACCAAATAGCTGATCAATCTTCCTGTTCCTTCATCCGTTCTTCCATCAGTCAACCGGGTAGCTCCTTCGCAGATATGTAAATAGGCAGGTTTAGCATCAGCGGCAGCAAAAGAAATATATTGCCTGGCATGAATGGCTGAAATTCCAACAGGGCTTATGGCGGCACTGAGTGTATTTTGAATGCTGTCAAGATCAAGATCAATTCCGCATAAAGTATCTTCTGTAAATCCTGCAGCATGAGCAACAGCCTGCATGAATGTTCTTTTTTCGTGTACAAAAATATCTTCGAAGGTTATGCAATCAATAAATGGATTATTCACAATATCGATCCACACATTTTGTTGTAAAGAATTTTCATGGATGCCTATCACACAATATTTCTGTAAATAGCCATCCTCTTCTGCATAGCGGAATGCATTGCCACTATGTCTTCCTTCAACAGGGCGATAATCAGTATGTGCATCCAGGTTGATACAATTGATCTGCGCCAATGGGATCACTCCCGCTTTATGCCAGCCTTTTGCTGCTCCTTTTATTAATGGATACGCGTTATTATGCCCACCTCCGACCACGATCGGGATTTTTTTTGATTCAGTGATCATTTTAATCAGCACCTCTACTTCCTCATCAATGGTATTCACAGCATGCCGGTATGCTTCTATCTTTTCTTCATCACCTTTAGCTGTAGTATCGATCAGGTATTGTATATCCCCAAAATCAAAATGACCAAGCAATAATATTTCTCCCCCATCCAAAAAATCATTGCTTTGGATATTTAGAAATTTCTGCAGAAACGGAAGCCATGCTGTATCCGCACCGCCCACACTGCCATTGGCCTTTATCCCAATATCTTCAGGAATACCTACCAATACAAACCTGGCTTTTGATTCCTTCAATGAATCTCCAATATCAGCATTGTTGATAATTTCTATTCTCTCACCCAATTTTGTTTCAAACTTTCGCATTTTGGTAAGAGCAAGAACATCATCTTTATTGCAAATTTTCAGATGTCGCATAGCGACAGTTTTTATTTCATTTATAGTATTCATTAATAAAGAATTTATTTTGTTTCAAAGCTTTTATCCCGAAAGCTATCGGGATTCTTCTTTACAAGTTCTTCGTGAACTTTGTGACTCACCGTGTTCTTGGTGTTCATATCGTCAGGTCACGAAGACTACGACGAAGACACAACGGGCACAAAACAAAACCCTCAAAGATCAGCAAACTCCTATTTTTTCATTCACAATTTTTAATATCTCAGTTTCTGCAGCCGCCGTTCTATTCTCTATTTCTTTTCCCTTAGCAATAATTTCATTTACAAAATTTTTATCATCATATCCCGATGCATTGATGCGAACATTCATGAAAGCTCCCATCACAGCTGCTCTTGCACACAACGCAC
>JBGPKR010000286.1:0-2991 GCA_041486045.1 Chitinophagaceae bacterium
AAGGTTTTTCAGCTATCATTGATGAACCGATCAGTTTCCAAACGGCTTTCACCCCTTCTATCTGGATGACTTTGCTCTGTTTGACAATAATTGTCGGGCTGTTTGCAGGCAGTTATCCTGCATTTTATCTCACGGAGTTCAAGCCTGCGCTGGTGTTGAAAGGAAAAAATCTTTTGGCGGGCAGTAAAAAAAATTTGTTGATCAGAAATGGATTAGTTGTTTTTCAATTTACCATTTCCACCATCATGATCGTTGGAACCCTGGTTGTTTTGAAGCAACTAAAATTCTTTCGTAATGCTGATCTGGGTTTTGATAAAGAAAATGTTTTAGTTATTTCATCCACCAGCCGGTTAGGCGAAAGCGAAGAAACTTTCCGGCAGACTATTAGTCAAATGCCGGGTGTGGTAAATGCAAGTATTACCAGCAGCATTCCTTCAGGAAATGTTTTTGGAGATTCTTATGTTCCGGAGCCGGAGGGAAATCAAGGGTTGGCAAAAGAGATCAACCTCAACTCTTTTATGGTTGATGAATCATTTATACCAACGTTAGATATTAAAGTTTTGCAGGGAAGAAATTTCTCTAAAGATTTTTTTGATTCTGCTTCAGTGATCCTTAATGAAGAAGCGGTGAAACAAATAGGATGGAAAGATCCGGTTGGAAAATGGCTGGACTATCCCGGCGGCGACAATGTTCGTTTCAGAGTGATCGGGGTGGTGAAAAATTTTAATGTTCAATCCTTGCAGTCTGCGATGATACCGTTTGCACTTTTTCATGTTTCATCTAAAACTTACGGCCCCAACGCGAACAATATTGTTGCGAAGATCAAGTCACCCGATCTTCCACGTATGATCAGTCAATTGGAAAGTAAATGGAAAAGTTTTGTCTCCGCAGAACCATTTGATTATAATTTTCTGGACACCGAGTTTGATGCTCAATATCGTTCGGAGCAGAGGCTGGGAAGCATCTTCAGCATATTTGCAGGGCTTTCAATTTTCATCGCTTGTCTTGGCCTGTTTGGCCTGAGTGCTTTCATGGCCGAAAGAAGAACGAAAGAGATCGGCGTTCGGAAAGTGTTGGGAGCTTCCGTGCAAAATGTGGTGGTACTGTTATCAAAAGATTTTTTGAAACTGACAATAGTTGCAGCCATCATTGCATTTCCTGTTGCCTGGTATTTTATGAATAAATGGCTGGAAGATTTTGCATACAGGATAAATATAACCTGGACAATATTTCTTATGGCCGGCTTGGGCACATTAGTGATAACGCTCGTAACTATTAGTTTCCAGGCCATCAAAGCAGCCATTGAAAATCCTGTGAAATCTTTACGAACCGAATGAGTATAGTAAATAAAAAAAGTAAAGCATGTTTAAAAACCATTTGAAAATTGCCTGGCGAACCTTATTAAAAGATAAACAATTCACTTTCCTGAATGTATTGGGGCTTTCTGCCGGGCTTGCCTGTACCTTATTAATTTACCTGTGGGTAAATGATGAATTGAAATTCGATAAGTTCAACGATAAGGACGGACAGCTTTATCAATTGATGGAACACAGAACAACTCCCGGCCAAAGCCCGGTTTCAGATGAATCGTGCGGCCTCCTGGGTGAAGTGATTGCTGCACAAATGCCCGAAGTAGAATATGCTGCCGCACTGGCTCCGCCGGAATGGTTCCAGAAATTTACACTTTCTGCCGGTGATAAAAACATTAAGGCAAAAGGCCAGTATGCAGGCAAAGATTATTTCAATATTTTTTCCTTTAAACTACTTGAAGGCAAGAAAAACGAAGTGCTCGCGCATAAAAATTCAATTGTGATCTCGGATGAGCTTGCAAAAAAACTTTTCAATACCACAGAAAATATAATTGGCAGGGATATAAGATTTCAGCATGATACAGATTTTTTCGTTTCTGGTGTCTTCGAAAAAGTTCCTTACCACTCTTCACAGCAATTTGACTTTGTACTGTCATTTGAATATATGAAGGATACCTACCCCTGGGTAAAAGTCTGGGGCGCTACGGGGCCGCACAATTTTGTGATATTGAAGAAGGGCACTAACATCAATAACTTTAATAAGAAGATCACCGGTATAGTAACAAAGAATAGCGGCGACAGTACACGGTCAGCATTTGCCATTAAATTTTCAGACAATTATTTGCTCAACACATTCAGTCACGGATCACGTGTAGGGGGTAAAATGGAATATGTAAGGCTGTTCTCACTAATCGCCATTTTTATCCTTGTCATTGCCTGCATCAATTTCATGAACCTGTCTACAGCAAAAGCTTCAGGACGGATGAAAGAAGTAGGAATTAAGAAAGTAGTTGGCGCCTGCCGCCGGCAGCTTATTTTACAGTTCCTCACCGAATCTGTAATGCTCAGTTTGTTTGCTATGATACTTGCTGTTGTTTTCGCCTGGTTATTACTTCCCCAGTTCAATGATCTTACCGGAAAACAAATTGTACTGCATTTCAATCCTTCTCTGCTCATAACCATAGTGGGTGTTACCATTCTCAACGGCTTGCTGGTGGGAAGTTACCCGGCTTTATATCTTTCGGGTTTTCAACCGATCAAAATATTAAAAGGAAAATTCCATTCTTCTTTTGCTGAAATATTTTCACGCAAGGGGCTGGTTGTTTTTCAATTTACTTTGTCTGCTTTACTCATTGTATGTGTTCTTGTCATTTACCGGCAAATCCAATTTATACAAAAGTCAAATCCTGGTTATAACAAAGACAATATCATTCGGTTTAATGCGGAAGGAAAGCTCCTGAATGCAGAAGATGCATTTGTAGCAGAACTGAAAAAAGAGGGCCGGGCGACGCGAGCGCTGAAGCGCGACGGGGAGGCCCTGTCTATGGTTGAGTTAAGGCGAGTTAAGGTTGAGATAATGTTAATCTTATGAAGAAATTAATATTATATTTTGTAGACGAAATAATTTGTAGCAGAACTGAAAAAAGAGGGCCGGGCGACGCGAGCGCTGAAGCGCGACGGG
>JBGPKR010000287.1:0-2977 GCA_041486045.1 Chitinophagaceae bacterium
GGGTTCTTTGCAATTATCACATACATACAAAGCTTTGCAGGGGGTAGAACCAAATTCACTCACTCGGTGTGTATGCCACGAATCACATTGTGGACATTGAATAGCTTCATTGGCAGCAAATAATTTCTCGTTGCAAACCTGTTGTTTGGGATTGGGAGGGGCAATACCGTAATTTTTTAATTTTCTTTTGCCTTCTTCACTGATCCAATCTGTAGTCCAGGCAGGCGAAAGTGATTGTGTGATCTTTATTTTTTTAAACCCTAGTGTTGATAGCATGATGCGGATATTCATTGTTATCACATCCATGGCCGGGCAACCAGAATAAGTAGGCGTGATAATAATCTCAATAAAGTCATCATCAAGCAAAACAATATTTCTTACAATTCCCATGTCAATCACATTTAATACAGGAATTTCCGGATCTTTAACTTCTTCGAGGTAAGAGTAAATTGTTTGTTTATCTATTTTACGTGTTGTCATGATTTTTTTTTACCATTCAGAACCAGGATATGCTCTTTGCATAAATTGCAAATCTGCAAGAATGTAACCCAGGTTTTCTGTATGTCTCCCTTCTTTTCCTCCCGTTTGCATAAAGACTTTATCAGGATAGGGCAGGGTTGCTTCAGTAAAAATTTCTTTTACCTTTTTTTCCCATTTTGGTTCTATTGAAAGTAAGTCTACGGCTATTCTCTCATCCATAACCCGTAACTCATAATCCGTAACCGAAAATAGCTCACCTGTATACATCCACAAATCATCAATTGCATTCAGCATATAATGATGGCTTTTCTGTGTTCCATCTCCCAATCGTATTACCCATTCACTGCTCCAGCGTAAGTGATAGATAACTTCTTTCAGCGATTTTTCAGCAATAGCAGCAAGCTGTTCATCTTGGCTATTTTGAAGTTCCCCGTATAAATAATATTGACAGGCGCTGAATAAAAATTGTCGCAAAACCGTTTTAGCCCAATCGCCATTTGATTGCTCAACAAGCAAACAGTTTTTGAATTCACGGTTATCTCTTAAATAAGCAAGTGTGTCTTCTGTAGCGGCCCCCTCTGAATCTCCCCCGCCAGCCGGCGGGGAGATTTTTTGAACATTCATTAATGTCGCAGCATATTGATAAAAATTTCTTGCTTGTCCAATCAGGTCAAGAGAGATATTGGTAATAGCAATGTCCTGTTCCAAAACCGGCCCCTGCCCGCACCACTCACTATTCCGATGCCCAAGAATTAAAGAATCATCGGCTAAATGAAGTGTATAGTTAATTAAATCTTTCATTTGAATCATTTGATCAGCGTGATCAACGGTCACATGTGTTTCACTTCATCAGGTAAGTCATAAAAAGTCGGATGGCGATAAACTTTATCTTCAGCAGGTTCATAAAAACTTTGAGCATCATCCGGATTAGAGGCATGGATATATTTTGATTCAACAACCCAAATGCTTATTCCCTCCATCCGTCTTGTATATACATCTCTTGCATTTTCAATTGCCATTTGTGCGTCAGCGGCATGCAAGCTACCAACATGTTTATGATCCAGGCCCTGTTTACTACGGATAAATATCTCCCAAAGTGGCCAGTCAGTTTTGCCCCCATCCCCTAAAGGGGTGTTATCGTTACCACCTTTTTCTTCAGGGATATCTCCGTAATAATATTTGTATAAGAGATTCATTGTTGCATGAGTTTTTCAATTATAATGCTGCTACTAAAGCCCCTTTAGGGGATGGTGGCTTCATTTTTCTTTTCTCTGAGTAGGCGGCTGCGGCCTCTCTTACCCATTCTCCTTCTTCCCAACCCTTTTTTCTTGTACTTAAACGTTGTTTGTTACAGGGGCCGTTTCCTTTTACCACGTTCCAGAATTCTTCCCAGTTTATTTCACCAAAATCATAATGCCTGGTTTTTTCGTTCCACTTCAGATCAGGATCGGGCAAGGTCATACCCAAAACTTTCACCTGTCCTGCGATCATATCCACAAAGTTCTGTCGAAGCTCATCGTTGCTTTTTCTTTTGATCTTCCATTTCATGCTTTGGTCACTGCGAGTGGATTCGCTGTCGCGTGGGCCAAACATCATTAATGAAGGCCACCACCAGCGGTTGATAGCGTCCTGGCACATTTCCTTTTGCTCTTTTGTTCCTTTTGAAAGCACAAGCAAAATCTCAAATCCCTGGCGCTGATGAAAACTTTCTTCCCTGCAAATTCTTACCATGGCTCTTGCATAAGGGCCATATGATGTTCGTGTCAGCATGACCTGATTTAATATAGCTGCACCATCAACGAGCCATCCAATGGCACCAATATCCGCCCATATTAATGTAGGATAATTAAAAATGGAAGAATATTTTGCCTTGCCGCTGTGAAGATCATTGATCGTTTGCTCCCTGGTAACACCCAAAGTTTCCGTAGCAGAATATAAATACAATCCATGCCCTGCTTCATCCTGCACCTTTGCCAAAAGAATTGCTTTTCTTTTTAGTGATGGAGCCCTCGTGATCCAGTTTCCTTCCGGCAACATGCCAACAATTTCACTATGAGCATGCTGACTGATCTGCCGAATAAGGTTCTGCCGGTATTTTTCCGGCATCCAATCTTTAGGTTCAATTTTTATTTCTTTATCTACTTTATCCTGGAATATTTTTTCTAATTCCTGTACAGACATAATAAATCTATTTCATCACAAATTTACAACTAATAGCCGGGGTTAATGCTGACCACCATTTTATCGAGAGCATTTCTTTTTTCCAATAGCCGCTCCAAAAGTACAGCCTGGTTTTTTGCTCTTATATAATTATGTCCCCGGTAAGATGAACCATAATATTTATCATCGTTCAGGTAATCGGTAAGGAAGCGAAGGGCCTGCATATAGATCATGAACAGACCGGAATAAACAAAATGCTGAATTTCCACACGACTAAGTTCCGTTCCCATCTTTTCCAAATAACCTCTTGCTATGTTATAAAAATAATCTTCCAGGA
>JBGPKR010000288.1:0-2931 GCA_041486045.1 Chitinophagaceae bacterium
GGATACCTGCACGTATCGACTGGATGCATGGCAGACAGCTCTTTTTGATCAGCGGTTACAAAAGCAACGGCAAATACAAAACGACAATAGGGAGATCGGCGGAAAAACAGGTATTCATTTAGCCGCGTATGGATGGGTAGAGAATGTAAGGCCTGCAGTTAAACAGCAAATAACACAGAATAGTGTACCTGCAAGTTTGCGGCCTGTGGGAGGAAGGCCATTGTATGAATATGGGGATAACGGAGGTTTTGTTCACGCGCCTTCTATTAATCAAGCTACAGCGGCGGCAGTATTACGCAGTGGCTATCTCACTCATGCAACGAGTAGTCAGCCTGATACCATGGCAGTAAACCTTTCTTCGGAAAGAGTTCGTCGTGCTAAATCCATTCTTGAAGGATTCAGCAACGGACAACCACTTGAGGCATTGCTTGGTTACCAGTTTGAAAGGGGATTGCATGACAAGGGATCACAGAGCAACGATCTCAAAAAGCTTAATGAGTATATCTATAATTTCAGGGAAAAATTCCCAATTCAGCAACACCAGGTGCAGCAACAGGGTTCGGCAAATAGTACGAACGAAACAATTGAGTCGAATAATGTTGTCAACGGATTGATGCTGGCAGAAACCATTTTGGGATTTCCCTATGGTGTTACCATCAATATGAGTGGTTTAACGACAGCTCAAAAAAATAAAATAATAAAAGCCATCACAGAAGAAAAAGATAAGCTGGCAGATTCCCTCGATGCAATCAAAGACCTTTTATTGAGTGAAAGCGTTTACCAGATGATACAAGGTAATTATGATCGTACCGCTGCCGTCATGAATGCACTTAAAGACGCCCACATACCTCCTGAACTGGAAGTGATCGATACACCAAGAAGCAGTCATTTAAGTTTTACAAATAAAGTGACCATACAGTTCGAAGCATCCGAGCCAGGCAACCCGTCCAATAATCCATGGCCTTCTGTGAATATGACACCCCGTGCTACCATGGAAGCAGGTTTAAATCAATGGCTAAAAAAATTCCTGGGCGCACCGGAAGGCCTGGTTTGCCTTGTGTCACATATCGATGAGCAAGGAGTGCAGGAGCTTGAAGAAGTAACCATGGAAAAATTGGGTTTGCAACCGATTGACCTCGTTTATATTTCAGGGAACCAGGGCAATACTGACGAAGGATCTCACGCCGGTGCATCAGAATTAGAAAGTAGGATATCTTTCTATTACCGTCGATTGAAACTATTGGATGATGAAATACCGGTATTCATTAAGTTTATGGAACCGCTGAATACAGCCGGGAAAAAGCCGCTTGGAACTATATTGCCTTTGCTAGGAATGGTGAAATCAATAATAACTGATTCCCGCAGTCTCCACGCTCAAGATTTCGATGCCTGTTCAAAACCGGGTTTGGTGGACAAAACAAATCCAAAGGGATATCAGATCGAAGAACTGAGCTTCCGGATTGGGGAATCAAAGAAGTCTTTTGAAAAATGTCTTTTAGATTTACAAATTCTGTCTGTCACTAAAAAAGATGGAGCTGTAATCAGCCATTCTACTTTAAGTGAATTGTTCAGTGAAGCAGGATTCTCAGGCAATAATTTTGCGGAGACCGGGATATCCGTTGATTATAGTGCTGCGGATTTGCAGAGCATCATGATCAGGGTCTCTGGTTTCGGGATGCCTGACAGTTTTCCTCAAATCGTGAATGTATTTACAGATGAACAAAAATTGCTTTTGCTTGAACAGGCAGCCAATGCAGTTCGCCTGATGGAATTGCTTAATATAAAAGCAGCTCAGTTTATAACAGATGCGGACCAATTGACAAACATCACGATCGAAAATAAAATATCAAAGCTCGTTGAAGCCGGGAAAACATTATTCGGCGATGAATTCAATGTACTCCCGATGTTTATATATAATAATCCTATTGACATTCAGCTATCGGATGCGCATCGGGCAGATCTGTTGAACTACGCGACACGTATATTAAAGATGGATTTCGCTGCCTCAGAATGGTTTCAAAAGGTATCACACGTTAGACCTAAGCTTGCAAAATGGGATCATATCCAAATGCTTCATGAACTATTTAACCAGGATACGCTGGAGCTAAAACCCATACAGCTTCCTTTTCGGGCCAATGATAATTGGCTGGCTGTTGAATTTCCTGAAAAGGACTCCGGCGGTAAGCCATTCAACATCAGTGATGATACACTATCAATACTTGTTCACGGAGAGCCGTCTTCATTCACCACCAGTTCCCAATGTGGATTGCTGGTAGATGAGTGGACTGAAATGATACCGGCCAGAGAAGAAACTACCGGTATTACTTTCAATTATGACAGACCGAATGCTATGCCTCCACAAGCCTTGCTGCTGGCAGTAACACCGGAAGAAAAAGGTAAATGGAGCTGGGATGATCTTGTCGGGATATTGAATGATACATTATTGAGAGCTAAGCTCAGGGCAGTTGAACCTGATCTATTGGATACTTTGGATAAACCGGAACTAGGGGTGTTATTACCGGCGATGCTTGCGAATTTTTCTACGCAAGACCACGATATTTCCCTCGATTATCGAACAAATACCAACTATAGTGCTTAAAACAATCTTATCATCAGTTAAACAATAATAAGATGCCACCGAATTTTGACCTATCATCGATTCAACTGATGCAGTACCGTATTCCGGCCATTACAGTTTATAACCGCTTGGAAGTAAGTCCACGTTCTGTGAATTTTGAGAGGAGTCTCAAAGCGGAGATAAGAGATGCCTTATGGATGTTGACCCGTCAATGGCAATTTGGTGAATTCCAGGGAGAAGATGCGGCTTCACCAGTGACAACTAAAATACTTGGAGAACACACAATGATGGATGAGATACATTTTCCCGAAAACCAGGTCTTTCTGTATGATGGCAAAATACCATTGGAAACA
>JBGPKR010000289.1:0-2898 GCA_041486045.1 Chitinophagaceae bacterium
AACAACCTCGGGTTTGCGGCCCATATGGCCATATGCAGCCGTCTCACTATAGATTGGATTACGCAATTTTAAACGCTGCTCAATAAAATAAGGGCGCATGTCAAAGATTGCTTTTACTTTTTCGGCAATTTTATGATCACTTAATTTGACCTTTGAAGTTCCAAACGTATTTACATTAATACTGGTAGGCTCTGCAATTCCAATGGCATAAGAAACCTGTACCAGCACTTCATCGCAAACGCCGGCAGCAACCAGGTTCTTTGCAATATGTCTTGTAGCGTAAGCCGCACTTCGATCTACCTTGCTGGGATCTTTTCCACTAAAAGCTCCTCCTCCATGTGCACCCTTACCACCGTATGTATCAACAATAATTTTTCGTCCCGTTAATCCTGTATCACCATGCGGCCCGCCAATCACAAACTTGCCGGTGGGATTAATGTGATATTTGATTTTATCATTAAACAAAGGAGCATACTTTTTATATTTATTCTTTATACGGGCAATTAAAATTCCAATAATATCCTTCCTGATTCTTGCCTGCATTTTTTCATCTGTATCAAATTCATCATGTTGTGTTGATACGACGATAGCATCTATCCGTACGGGTCGGTTTTTATCATCATACTCCAGCGTTACCTGGCTTTTTGCATCGGGCCGCAAATATTTTATTTCTTTGTTTTCCCTGCGGAGTGCCGCAAGTTCCTGTAATAATTTATGAGCAAGATCAAGTGCCAGCGGCATATAATCTTCTGTTTCGTTTGTTGCATAACCAAACATCATTCCCTGGTCGCCTGCGCCTTGTTCTTCTTTCTTTTTTCTGTCTACCCCCTGGTTAATATCAGACGATTGCTCATGAATGGCTGAAAGTACTCCACAGGAATGTGCCTCGAACATATATTCGCTTTTTGTATACCCGATATTGCGAATCACACTGCGGGCAATGTCCTGCACGTCGAGATAGGCTTTTGATTTCACTTCTCCCGCAAGGACCACCTGGCCTGTAGTAACTAAAGTTTCACAAGCTACTTTTGAATCAGGATCAAAAGCGAGAAAATTATCGATCAATGCATCAGATATTTGGTCTGCCACTTTATCCGGGTGACCTTCAGAAACACTTTCAGAAGTAAACAAATAAGGCATGTCAATTCAGATTTAAAATTTCAGATTTAGATTTCGATTTTTTTTGTTGCAAGTATAAAACGGTAAGTACGAAAAATAATTACCCGATAAAATAAAAATTCAAAACTTATGAATTAATTTCTTCCCAAAATCCCATCTTGCCAAACTTTACTATCCGCTGGCTGATTCGCTCTTCAGCCGGTATTTGTTTCAATTCTTCCAGTACAGGCAACAAGAATGATTTCAATATTTGTGCTGCCTGGTTATAATCCCAATGGGTGCCCCCATCTGGTTCTTCAATAATTCCATCTATTAATTTAAAACCAAGCATTTTTTCTGCGGTCAGACGCAATTGTTCAGCCGCAACTTCTTTCTTCTCCCAGCTGCGCCATAAAATTGATGAACAACTTTCAGGACTGATAACCGTATACCAGGTATTCTCCATCATGTAAACACGGTCACCAACGCCAATTCCCAATGCACCACCACTGGCGCCTTCACCAATAATTACACAAATAACCGGTACCTTCAGGCGGATCATTTCATAAATATTTCGTGCGATGGCCTCCCCTTGCCCACGCTCTTCTGCCTCAAGCCCCGGGTATGCGCCAGGCGTATCAATAAGCGTAATAATTGGTTTATTGAATTTCTCAGCCAGTTTCATTAATCGCAAAGCTTTTCGGTAGCCCTCAGGGTTCGCCATTCCAAAATTGCGCAGTTGCCTGGTTTTTGTATTAATTCCTTTTTGCTGACCAATGATCATTACCGTCTGACCGTTGAGGGAAGCGAACCCACCAACCATTGCTTTGTCATCCTTCACATTTCTGTCACCAAACAACTCTACAAAATTGTTGGTCATTTTCTCGATATACTTTAGAGTGTATGGTCTGTCCGGGTGACGGCTCAATTGCACTTTTTGCCAACTGCTTAGATGTTGGGTAATTTCCTTTCTCTTTTCAAGAATACTTTGCTCCAATTTTTGAATCGCATCAGTCATATCCACCTTAGTCTTTTCAGCGGTATGTTTCAGCTTTTCAACCTCATCAATCAGATCCTTAATAGGTTTTTCAAAATCAAGGAATTGTCTGTTGGTGTTCGAGGGCATAATCTTTCTTACAGATGAGCGGCAAAATTAGTGATTATGGAATAAATGATTGCTAATCAAAAAATAGACAGAAATAATCAATAAGCAAGTCGCAAAATGAAATTGAAGATTATTGTAATCGCTTTATTATGAGAATTAAATTTGAGAAATCAGGCAACCCTGTTACGCAAAGTTTTTGGTGCAGGCGATAAATTATCAATAGAAGAATCTTCGCGCAACTCCAAATTCGTTTTTATTAGATCTTGTACTTTTTTTCGGGTACGCCAATAAACGTCTTCCATAAACCTGTGGGCAAATTCGCCGTTACGTCCGATACTCAATAGGTTTTCTATATGAGTTAATTGTTCAAAATCCTGTCGCTCTTTTTCGTATTCATTGAGAAAAACAGGGTAAGCGATTGGGGTTCGCAGAACGTTGCCACCTAAAAATCTTTTTTTAGCATCCGGAATTACCGACTTGATATGCTCGAGGCAAAGCATTGACAATTGATCCTCATCCATGGTCCAGAATTGATCATCTTTCTCACAGCCAATATCAACCGTTATAATAGATTTGCCCTCAGGTGCCAGCCATGGCATTGAACGCGTAACTTCTGTGAGGCGAAAAAAGGGAAATTCTTTTTCAGGAAACCATAGAACGGTATCAGGTAAGAGCCCCCGCCCTTCAAAACGGAT
>JBGPKR010000290.1:0-2878 GCA_041486045.1 Chitinophagaceae bacterium
CTGGGCAAAGATTCCAGTCATTCAGCCACACTCACTGCCGGAATTCGTTTCAACTATAATTCTCTCAACCAGGAATTTTTGATCTCTCCCCGCATTGGCGCCAGTTGGAAACCCATCCCGATTGGTATCGGGAGGAAAAAAGATATTGTTTTCAGGGCAGCTGCCGGAGCTTATCATCAACCGCCTTTTTATCGTGAATTAAGAAGATATGATGGAACAGTTAACACTAATCTGAAAGCACAAAAAAGCTGGCAGGGTGTAGCAGGTTTCGATTACAACTTTATCGGTTTGGGTGGCCGGCCCATGCGCTGGACCACCGAAGCCTATTATAAAAGCATGACCGATGTGGTGCCATACGATATTGATAACGTCCGCATCCGTTATTTTGGCGAGAACAATGCCAAAGCCTATGCGGCCGGTATTGAAATGCGTTTGCATGGTGAACTGGTGGAAGATGCCGAAAGCTGGATCAGTCTTGGCATTATGAAAACCGCTGAGGATATTTCCGGTGATCATTATTACCGTTATAAAAATGCAGCCGGCGAATTCATTACTGCTCAAAGCGCCGACCAGGTGGCAGTGGATAGTGTAAATTTTGATGTGGGATGGTTGCGCCGCCCCACTGACCGGCGCATTACATTCGGTATGTATTTCCAGGATTATTTACCAACGAACAAAAACTTTAAAGCTTTTCTGAACCTGCTGTATGGAAGCAATATGCCTTACAATATTCCTAATGCGGTGCGGTATCGTAATGGAGCTGTGATAGAACCATATATCCGTTGTGATATTGGTTTCAGCGCCCTGCTGATGGATGATGACCGTACCAAACGCCGCAGCCACTCTCCTTTCCGCAACTTTGATAATATCTGGGCCAGTCTTGAAGTATTCAATATCATTGACCGGGCCAATACTATTTCTTATCTCTTCATCAAAGATTTTTCCAACACGGTTTATTTATTACCGAATCGGTTGACACCACGGTTGATTAATTTTAAGATCGTGGCGAGGTGGTGAAGGTCTGACGGTCTCCGTCTGACCATTGGTTGTAAAGAAATTATTTAGCCGGCTGCATTACTACTATCATCGTCTGTTGCGTCGCATGCTGACGCTTCGGTCAGCATCCCGACATTTATCGTCGGGACTCTTCAGGGTTCTGTTCGCTGCTGGGCATTTGCGAAATTTTCCAATGAAAATCAGTTATCTTTAATACAAGAACATTCGGTAATATAAACGTTGTAATAATCTTATCGGTTATGAGATCATTCATATTGCTAATTTTTATTTTCGGAAAATGTTATTCCCGGGATGTGAAAGACTTATATTCTTTCAAAATCGATTCAATTAAACTTCATTCATTCACTTCGAAAAAAGTCATAATTTATAAATATCACGACATTTCAATCCTTTTCGATTTTAATGAATTCAAACAAGAGTTTGTCAGGCTTTCAAACCGTGACTATAATATTTCAATAGTTAAAGCAGCTTTAACTAAGATCAACAATGAAATTTCAAAAGGCGACACTGCTCATTTTGACCAAGCCACATTTGACAAGATCAATTGGATTCCATTAGAGACTTTTTTGTGTACACAAATGACAGAAGGAAAGTGCCTGATAACAGATTCTAATAATAGGACTCATCATCTAATTATCAGAGTATATGGCATCATGAAGAACGATCGATATATAATCTGGACGGGTTGGAGATTTTATTTACCACAAATCTCAAAATGGTTTTTAGAATGTACGGAATCAGAAAGCTAATTTTTTTGCCTCCGCCTCGGTTAGTGTCCGTTAGAAAAAAGAATGCCCCGTTGCGTGCCTGCCCCGCACTATGCGGTGGTCCCCACACAACGGAATAAAAAATAAAAAAAACGGATTCGGGAGACACGAACCCGGGCATAAGAGGTGGTGATTATTTCTTGTTTCCGGAACGAATCGCAGCACAGTGAGACTCGCCTTCGAATTAAAATTTAAAATATTTTTTATGCAAATAATCCATCTGACTCTTTGTTGCGCTTTTGTCCTCATCGCAGGAAATCTTTACAGCCAGGCATTTGAAGTTCCTGAAAATTATGAATTTAAACAAGCGGCAGATTATACGAAATATGAAAAGGATATTATTGAAGCAGCAAAATGGCTTAAGGAAACCCCATTCAATGAACAAGTTGAAAAACGAAAAGAGGTTTCAAAATTTATTGTAACCTGGATAAACGGAAGCCCTACTGTGAACGTAGAGATCAATCCCACTATTATGGACTTTGAACAGAAGAATGAAGGAATGATGGTACTTTATATGGCTGGTTCTGCCCGCTATGTATTGGAGAACAATTATTCAAAAGATATGCGATCAAAACATAAGGCAGCTCTTCGTGACATGATAAGTGTTTATAAAACCGGAAAAGGGATCAAGAAAGATAAAAAAATGGAAAAGCTTATTAAAAGCGATGAGGAAGGAACACTGGATGAATGGCTGTCAGAAAATTTAAAAATAAATAACTAGGGGAATGGCAGTGAACAATGTTTTCTGCTATGCGAATTGACGAATCAAGAAATGCTTCCAATGCCCCGTTGCGTGTCCCCACGCAACGGAATAAAAATATACTAACCTGTTTCGTGGAGACACGAACCCGGGCATCTAGAACTCAAGCCAAAAGAATGGAAGGATTTGAGGTGCAATTTTAGCACCTCAAACAAGAGGGGTGATATCAGATATATGCCTTTTGCTTTTACAGAGCAAGGTGTTGGAATGCTGAGTGGCGTTCTCAATTCCGGCAAAGCAGTACAAATGCATGTTGCCATTGTCAGGGCATTTGTAGCGTTAAAGGAATTTGCACTGAACTACAAAAACCTTGCCGGCCAAATACATGCAATAC
>JBGPKR010000291.1:0-2868 GCA_041486045.1 Chitinophagaceae bacterium
CGGCGATATGCATCCTGAGTATTTCGCAGATTACCAGGTTACCGGCCCCGCCTTCGTTCCCCAATGGTTTCACTTCGAGCACCCTGCATTCCAGCTTCACTTTGCTTTCTTTTACCATCGGGGGCTTCACCAGCGTTGCGGGTTCAGGAGTAAACCCGGCTTTAGTAAATTCATTTACTTCCCTGGGAAATTCGCTACTGGCGAGTGACACCTGTTGCACCATGTCATAAGTGACGATATTAATAACTACTTCAGGAACTTCCAGTACATTCTGCAGACTGTGTTTTGTAGTATTGTCTCGCACCCTTCTCGAGGGCGAGAAGATCACGATAGGAGGATGGGATGAAAAAAGATTGAAAAAACTGAATGGGCTCAGGTTGACATTTCCCTCTTTATCGATCGTGGAAGCAAAACAGATAGGACGCGGGGCAATTACATGTAACAGGTAATACTGTTTTTCTGCGGGCTTGAGGTCATTCAGGTCGATAGTCATAATTTTTGTTTTAACCGCAGAGGCGGGGAGACGCAGAGAAAGCTTCAGCACTTCTAAATTTACGCGGTCAATTTTTCTCAGGGATCAGAAATTATTTACAAATCTTCTAAATCCATCCTTCAACCTTACGACATTAAAATTCACGAGATAACCAAGGCGGTTATCAGTCAGCTTAAGGCAGCTTATCATTTGCGCATCATAAACAGGATGCATAATATCAACCGCCTTTGCTTCAAAAATCACTTCTCCTTCAATGAGCATATCCATTTCGTAGAATTTACCTGTATCATGCCCTTTGTAAATGAGGGGAATAGCGATTTTGGTAACTGCCCTAATTCCTCTTAGTTCCAATTCTTTCAACAAGGCAAAAACATATACTGATTCAAGTAATCCAGGACCTAGTTCTTTATGGACCGCAATGCAGGCATCCAGAATTTGTGCTCCTAATGCATTTAGCTCCTCCCTTGTCATAAAATATTATTACTTCAAAGGCAGTATCTGGAGAGTTAAAATCCTCTGCGTCTCCCCGTCTCCGTGGTTATTTTTTCCTTTTCAATATACTCCAATCTGTCTCCTCCGCTACAATTGTATTCGAAAGAATTCCCAATCCATCAATTTCCATTTCCACGGTATCGCCGGCCTTTAACCATTGTTCGGGATAACCGGGATCATTTAGTTTTCCGGTTCCGTTCAGTTCCAAAAAACATCCGGTGCCAACAGTGCCGCTTCCGATCAGGTCGCCGGGGTAGAGGTCAACGCCATAAGATGCCCTTTCGATGATTTCCGCGAAGGTCCAGTCCATATCGCCCAGGTTTCCTTCGCTTACCTGGATCCCATTCACCCGGCACTTCATATTCAGGTTCCAGTTCTTCCCGGTATGATTTTCTTTGGCAGGGACCTCGAATGATTGCAGTTCATCGAGTGTCACCAGCCAGGGACCGATAGCCGTCGCAAAATCTTTTCCTTTGGCGGGACCGAGATTCAACAACATTTCTTCCATCTGCAGCCTCCTTGCGCTGAGGTCGTTCATGATCATAAGCCCCGCGATATGCTGATCGGCTTCGGCGGCTTTGATATTTCTTCCGTGTTGACCGATCACGATGGCAGCCTCCAGCTCAAAATCCAGTTTTTCAAAATGATCGGGCATACATCTTATTTCACCCTGCCCCTGTATGCTGTGATGATTCGTAAAATAAAAAATGGGATACTGATCGAATTCCGGGATCATATCCGCTTTACGGTTCCTCCTGGCCGCCGCCACATGCTGGCGGAAAGCATAACCATCCCGGCAACTTGTGGGGAAAGGAATCGGCGCCAGCAACTGAACATCTTTTAGGGCAACGCTTTTATTACTTGTTCTTGTTCCTTCCCTCAGCATCAATTCACCGGCCTGCGCCACGGGAAAACTGTCTTCCCAATAATTTAAAAACATATTCATACTGTTGGGAAGATCGGGGTGAAGCACTTCCATATCATATATCATATCATTGATCAATACACCCAGTTGTTCATGTTCTTCTTTGATATAAGTAACTAATTTCATACACAGAATTTATAAGTGCCGCTAAGGTAAATATTTAAAGGCATTGAATATAAAACCCCGTCAGTTTCAAATAGTTGAACAACTCCTGCAAACTGACTAAAATCAGGCCACTGCCCCGGTTTCTTCCCACATTCCTTTCCTTATCTTTGCTTCATGGAGTTCGAAAAAATTCATAATAAGGGACAGGCTCAATTATTCAGGAACCCCTATTTAGAAATGCTCACCAAAACCCATCCATTGGTGATTTGGGGAATGTACCTGCCGGTAATGATTTATATGCTGTATTATAGTGGCAACTACCTTGGGTTTTCTACAGGCAGGATAGTGCTTACGTTTCTCGGAGGCATGTTTTTCTGGAGTTTCTTTGAATACATAGCCCATCGTTTTTTGTTTCACATGATGGCAAAAAGTGAAAGGGCTAAAAAATTTGTTTATACACTACATGGCAACCACCATCATTATCCCCGTGACAGGCAGCGGTTGTTTATGCCGCCTGTTCCCAGTATCATTTTAGCCTCAATTATTTTTGGCCTGATGTATCTCATCATGCGGCAGCAAACATTCATGTTCTTTCCGGGTTTTCTTTTAGGTTACCTCATGTATGGCACCATGCATTATGCCATTCATGCATGGAACCCACCTTTTAAATGGATGAAGCCTTTGTGGAGAAATCACCACCTGCATCATTATAAAAATGAACACAATGGCTATGGTGTCAGTTCCACCATCTGGGATCATGTCTTCGGGACCATGTTCGATCTGAAGAAAGAAAAAGAAGATAAAGAGAAAGTGAAGGAATTAATGTTTGAAAAAAAGAAATAAAAACACGTTA
>JBGPKR010000292.1:0-2853 GCA_041486045.1 Chitinophagaceae bacterium
CTGATAATATCATTACACGTATTCAAAAAAATCCGGGTGAACGCGGATTTATGCCCGCCATGCATCCCAAGCTTTCCGATTCAACGATCAATCTTTTTGTTCAATGGAAAAATACCGGCTTGCTGGAAAAATAAAATATAGATTGTTTAAATAAGCTTTGTTGGTATGTATCTATTCACTTGAATATGTAAAGGCACCATATCCTTCCTGCTATTATTCAAACTTTGGAAACTTGGCGCTTGCCTTCATCCAAATACTTCCCGCAACTTCTATGTCCTTGACATAGTTCCGGCCCGGCGACCTATAAATTTACAAAAGCCTTTTCCCAAATCAATCCTGATTAAAATCATTTACAAAACTTCGTGAAGATTTTCGAACTTGCTGAATAGCTTTTGATAGAAATAACTTTGAGTCCTACTTTGTGCTCATTGTGTCTCCTTTGTGATCCCTGCCTACCGGCAGGCAGGTTTGTGACCTGGAAAAATGGCATAAAGAACACTACGGATCACGAAGGCCACAAAGAAATTGTATAGTAGAATTACTGAACGTTGAAGAGTGCGACGCAACAGAAGTTTAATAGTAAACTAATTGCTGGCTACATAATTTAAAAATCATGAAGAAAAAAAATTTTCGCAACCCGTGTATGTTGCTCATTGGCATTGCACAATTTTTTGTTTGTGCAGCTCAGAACCTGCCTGCCGGCAGGCAGGGAAAAATAATTGACCAGAAAGTTGATTTTGTTTTGCGATTAATGACGCTTGATGAAAAGATCGGACAGATGAATCAATACAATGGTGATTGGGATGCGACGGGCCCGATAACAAAAGACGGCGATAAACAAAACCAGGTGAGGAAGGGCATGCTGGGTTCAATGCTGAATGTAACCGGTGTGGAGCATACACGGCAATTGCAGGAAATAGCAATGGAGTCAAGATTGAAAATTCCCTTGCTGTTTGGGCAGGATATTATTCATGGATACCGGACGATTTTTCCTGTGCCGCTGGCGGAAGCATCGAGCTGGGATACGGCCGCCATATGGCTTTCGGCAAGGATCGCTGCCACTGAGGCCGCAGCAGCCGGTGTGCACTGGACCTTTGCGCCGATGGTGGATATTGCCCGTGATCCGCGATGGGGAAGAGTGATGGAAGGTGCCGGTGAAGATCCTTATTTGGGATCGGTGATCGCAGCGGCAAGAGTGAAAGGTTTCCAGGGAAAAGGTTTGGGAAATACAGATGCATTGATGGCTTGCGCCAAACATTTTGCTGCATACGGCGCTGCTATAGGCGGCCGTGATTACAATTCTGTTGACATGAGTGAAAGAACATTGTTGGAAATTTATTTGCCACCATTTAAAGCGGCTGTTGATGCCGGTGCGGCTACGTTGATGAATTCTTTCAATGATCTGAATGGAATACCGGCAACCGGAAATAAATATTTGCAAAGAGATATTTTGAAAGGGAAATGGAATTTCAAAGGTTTTGTAGTGAGTGATTGGGGTTCGATCGGTGAAATGATCAATCATGGTTTTGCAAAAGATAATTATGAAGCGGCGCTGGAAGCAGTAACTGCAGGCAGTGATATGGATATGGAGAGCCGCAGTTATATAAATAATCTATCGAAGCTGGTGAAAGAAGGAAAGGTGAAAATAGAATTGATCAATGATGCCGTTCGACGGATTCTTCGTAAGAAATTTGAGATGGGATTATTTGATGATCCTTATAAATTCTGCAATAAAGAAAGAGAACAAAAGCAATGGAATAACCCGGAGAATTTAAAAGCAGAAAAAATAATTGCAGAAAAAAGTATTGTGCTGTTGAAGAATGAGAATCATTTGCTGCCATTAAGCAAGCAAACAAAAACAATTGCATTGATCGGTCCTTTTATAAAAGGAGTAAGAGATAATATTGGCTTCTGGTCATACTCATGGCCGGATGATTCTGCCCGGATCGTTACTCAATGGCAGGGAATACAAAATAAGGTGGGTGCAAATACAAAACTATTATTTGCAAGAGGCTGTGAGCTCAATGATAGTTCGCAAGCTGGTTTTGCAGAAGCCATTGAAATAGCAAAGCAAGCTGATGTTGTAATTATGAGTGTGGGTGAAGGAAGCGATTGGAGTGGTGAAGCAAAGAGCCGGAGCAATATTCATTTACCCGGTATGCAGGAAGAATTGATTGAAGCAATTTACGCGACAGGTAAACCTGTGGTTGTAATGATCAACGCCGGAAGACCACTAATATTTAACTGGACGGCAGATCATGTTCCTGCTATTCTCTATACCTGGTGGCTGGGAACAGAAGCTGGCGATGCTATTGCCGATGTTTTGTTCGGCGACTATAACCCTTCAGCAAAACTGCCGATAAGTTTTCCGAGAGCAGAAGGGCAGATTCCAATTTATTACAATCATTACTACACGGGACGTCCGGCAACCAATGATAGCGACAAGTTTTACAGGTCGGCCTATATTGATCTTTCTATCTATCCAAAATTTCCTTTTGGTTTTGGATTGAGCTTTACAAATTTTAGTTACAGCGATATTAAATTAAGTAGTTCCACAATGAAGGCCAATCAGGGTATTAAAGCGACAGTTACGATAACCAATACCGGGAGCTATGATGGAGAAGAGACAGTGCAATTGTATATCCAGGATCTTGTTGGCTCAGTAGTGAGGCCGGTGAAAGAACTGAAAGGTTTTCAAAAAATATTTTTAAAGAAAGGGGAAAGCAAACAGGTCGGTTTTACCATTGATGTTGATAAACTTAAATTTTATAATTCCGGGCTGAAATATATTTACGAGCCAGGGGATTTTAAGGTTTATATCGGTGGCAATTCACAGGATGTAAAAGAAGCAAG
>JBGPKR010000293.1:0-2830 GCA_041486045.1 Chitinophagaceae bacterium
GACTATATATTTTGTTTTGAAATTATTTATTCTTAACTGACGATGCAGCCCTGTCAAATAGATCAGTAAGGAAGTTTTTATTCATATCAGAGAATTTCAGGGGCGCTTCCGGTTCATTACCATATTCATTCAGTATTAATCTCCACCAGCCCACATTTTTCCATTTGCCCAATTTGTATCCCACCATTTCATAGGTAGCAAAATATTCAAACCCGCAACTTTCGTGAAAGGCTACGCTTTTATCATTGGGAAGATTGATAACAGCATACACATTTCTGAAACCCTGCTTCTTCAAAATTTCAAACAGGGTGCTGTACAAAGCCCCGGCAATACCCGCCCGTTGAAAATCATCATGTATATAAACAGAACTTTCAATGCACCATTGATAAGCCGTTCTTTCGCGGTGGCGGTTGGAATAAGCATAACCGGCGATCACTCCGTCAATCTCACAAACAAGCCAGGGCCATTCAAGAAGATAGTTCCTGATCCTTTCAGCAAATGCTTCAACAGATGGCACTACCGTTTCAAAAGTAAAGGAGGTGGATTCTATATATGGGGCATATATAGAAAGTATACCGGCGGCATCCCCTTCTTTAGCAAGTCTGGTTATAATCAATCAAATTATTTTAATTTGTAATGTTTATATTTTGTATCTAAAAATCAAAAATTTGAATAAAATTATAAAAATAAGTCAGTTATTTTTGAATAATACATTTTATTTTAATGGAATTAATCGAATTAAAACAGAAAAATTACTTTCCAGGCATTTTAAAAAATAAAATAGCCCTGATCCCCATAGCTATTTTATCCCTGGTATTGATATTAAGTCTTTTCTTCCCATCTATTCCTGCTACAATTGGAAACCAACCGGGTATCAGCTTCGCGGATACAGCCTGGATGCTCACAGCTACAGCCCTTGTTCTCATTATGACCCCCGGTCTAGCTTTTTTCTATGGCGGAATGGTTAGCAAAAAAAATGTCATCTCCACCATGTTGCAGAGTTTTATCAGCATGGTGCTTATTTCCCTGCTTTGGGTCATCATCGGGTTTAGCCTGTCATTTGGTGATTCCATTGGCGGTATTATCGGAGATCCCCGTTCCTTTTTTATGATGCATAATGTGCTGGAAGGCGAACCCTGGAAACTTGCTCCAACTATTCCCCTTGTTGCATTCGCATTCTTTCAGCTCAAGTTTGCCATCATCACTCCGGCCCTTATCACCGGGGCTTTTGCCGGAAGAATTAAATTTACTTCCTACATTTTATTTATTTGTCTTTTCAGCATTTTTATTTATGCACCATTGGCGCATGCTGCCTGGCATCCTGATGGAATACTTTATAAATATGGTGTTTTAGATTTTGCCGGCGGTACCGTTGTGCATATGAGTGCCGGCTGGGCAGCGCTGGCCTGTGCTATTTATTTGAAGAAAAGAAATGAACCTGATCATAACCCGGCCCGCATCACGTATGTTATGATCGGTACGGGATTATTATGGTTTGGCTGGATCGGTTTTAATGCTGGTTCCGCCTTTGGCGCCAACAATCTCGCCGTTACAGCTTTGGCCACCACAACTACGGCTTCTGCGGCGGCCGCCTTTGCCTGGATCGCTTTTGATATTATACGGGGCAAAAAACCTTCCGCGATGGGAACATGCATCGGAGCTGTTGTTGGATTAGTGGCCATAACTCCTGCAGCAGGATTTATCAGCATCCCTCATTCTATTGCCGTTGGTATCTTCAGCAGTTTTGCAAGCAGTTTAATGGTGCATCTTCGTAGCCGTACTACCATTGATGATACACTTGACGTTTTCCCCTGCCATGGGATCGGTGGCATCATGGGTATGCTGCTGACAGGTGTTTTTGCATCACAAAATATTAACCCTGCCAATACAACCGGCAATGGTTTGTTTTTTGGGGAAACAAAATTGTTCACTGTACAATTCGTTTCCATGATCGCTGTTTCCATTTTTGTATTTGGCGGTACTTTTCTTTTATTAAAGCTAACTAACCGGATAACTCCCTTACGGGTTACGGCTGAAGAAGAAAAAGAAGGATTGGATATCACCCAGCATGGAGAAAAATTATAAAAAAAGCTCCGTCGGGGAGCCTTTCATAGTACCTAAAATAGGAAAATTATCTAACCAGATTCTGAATGATTTTTTAAATTTTACTCGTTTGATATAATCGAAGAATTGAAGTAGATAAGCGGTTCGAATCTCTACTGAGGTAGTCGCCTTCGCCCGGGTTTTAGAACATAGTACCCTATTAAAAAAAATATCCAAATAGTATTCGATAAAATTTTCGTAACCCGATGAAATATGAAAGCATTAGGTGCAAGGGAACTATTAGGGTTACCATAGCTATAATGAGAAAAAATATCAAACAATGCGCTTTTGTCTTTATGAGGTTCCTTATAAGCAGCAAAAAGAATATCAGGATGTTCTGCAATAAATTTAATATCCGGACGGTTATATTTGTTCAATACGGCCGTGTCAGGTTCAAGGGTTGGGTCATGAAAATGCCAACTGTTTTTATAATAAACTTCGAAAGCAAAATGCCCAATTTTATTATTGCCGAAAAATTCAATTTTGCGGGTAATAAATCCTTTCTTTTTCAGAACTCCCATCATTATGATTGATTGCTGACTGCAGGCGGCATAGGGATATTTTAAAATGTCGTCAGGAATGACAGTTGCAGCATAACCCCATTGTGTAACTTTAGAAAACAATACAGCCATGTAATTATTATTGAAACTATAACATGAATAACCCCAATAGAATCTTTTTCGAATTACGCCACCTACCAAACTGGTGTAATTTAATTCGTATTTAC
>JBGPKR010000294.1:0-2817 GCA_041486045.1 Chitinophagaceae bacterium
AATGGCACTAAAAAACTCATTAACGGCACTTTCGATTGGGTGTATGAAGAAGAATTTTTCTGCCGTGATGGTTTTCGCTGGAGCTCTGACAGTAAAACCATTGCCTACTGGCAAATTGATGCCAACCAGATCCGTGATTATTATATGCTGAACACAACAGATTCAGTATACAGCCGTGTGATTCCTGTTGAATATCCTAAAGTAGGTGAGCCTCCTTCACCTGCACGGATAGGAGTGGTCGATATCAATTCAGCACACACAACATGGATGGATGTACCCGGCGATCCTGCGCAGAATTATATTATAAGAATGGAATGGTCTGCTCCTAATGAAATTATTCTACAGCAACTGAACCGTAAACAGAATGAAAGTCACATCATATTATGCAACGTCACAACCGGCACCACAAAAACTATTTTCAATGAAACCGATAGTGCATGGGTAGCTACTTTGAATGAATGGAGAAACGAAGTAAAAGGCTGGGATTGGATCTCTTCGGGAAAAGAATTTATCTGGTTTAGTGAAAAGGATGGCTGGAGACATTTATACCGCATCAGCCATGATGGAACAAAAGAAACAAAGATCACAAGCGGCGATTATGATGTAATAGATCTGTTGAACATTGATGAAAAAAACGGGTATGTATATTTTTATGCATCGCCGGTAAATGCAACTCAACAATTTTTATACAGAACAAAATTGGATGGCAAAGGAAAGCTGGAAAGAGTTTCTCCTGCAGGTGAGGAAGGCACGCATAATTACGAGATATCTCCCAACAGCCATTTTGCAAGACATAATTTTTCCAATTATTACACAGCCCCGCTGAATGAATGGGTAACACTACCCGATCATAAACCATTTAAATCTGAAGATGACATCAGTAAAAAAGTAAAACCTGAAAACAAAACAAAAAGCAATGTTTCATTTTTCAAGATCACTACTGAAGAAGGAGTAACGATGGATGGCTGGGTAGTAAAGCCAAAAGATTTTGACAGCACAAAAAAATATCCTGTTGTTTTTTATGTGTATGGCGAACCCGCCGCCACAACTGTGAATGATGCCTATGGTGCCGCCTCCAATTTTTTATACAAAGGTGATATGGCTGCAGATGGTTATGTGCAGGTATCGCTGGATAATCGCGGCACACCTTCACCAAAAGGAAGAGGGTGGAGAAAATCAATTTACAAAAAGATTGGCCAGTTGAATATCCGCGACCAGGCATTGGGAGCTAAAGAAGTATTGAAATGGAATTTTATTGATACCAGCCGTGTGGTTGTGTGGGGATGGAGCGGCGGTGGTTCTTCCACGCTGAACCTGATGTTTCAATACCCCGATGAATACCAGACAGGCATTTCCATCGCACCGGTTACGAGTTCGTTGCTGTATGATAATATTTATACGGAACGCTACATGGGCCTGCCCCAGGAAAATATGGATGATTATAAAAAAGGCGCAGCTCTTTCGTATGCAAAAAACCTGAAAGGAAATCTGCTCTTTGTTCATGGCACGGGTGATGATAATGTGCATTACCAGAATACGGAAATGCTGATCAATGAATTGGTGAAATATGGAAAAATGTTCCAGATGATGAGCTATCCCAACCGCACGCACGGGTTGAGTGAAGGCGAAGGAACGTTTCAGCATTTGGCCGCACTATATACAAAATATCTGAAAGACAATTGCCCACCGGGAGGAAGAACTGAGGCAGAAATAAAGGGATTAAACCCGAAAAAAGCGTTTTGATAAATAGAGAAAATATTATTGAGAAAATATAATTTTCTTGGTATCAGCTAAAAGTTTATCCGGGCCCTTTTAAACATTTTACAATTTAAATTTCGCTTTATCAGTTTTTTCTGAACAGGACTCCTCCGAGACATAACAAGAAATGATAAAAGTCTCACCAGCTAAGTACTAATTATAATTGCTGTCTTAATATTTGAGTTTTATTTTAAATTTTCCATCATAAACAGAAGCCGTATCACCATTTGGTTTATAAACGTTTCCTCCGAACGTGCCACTTGCAATGCCTGTTGCATAAATAAAACTTTCGAGGGTTAAGAAAAAAGGCGCGGAGGTAGGCAGACTGATAAAAATATCTTTCGGTGCATTGTTGTCGTAATAATAGAAGGCTGCCCTGCTTGCTGTAATATTGAACCTGTCTCTGTCTAATGCAACCGGCAGATAGACCGTCATTACTAAGCCGGTATCAATGGAGCAGGCAGATGGACCAAAAAAAGTAAAGGCTTTTTTATAGGGATCAATGCCAGCCCCGGCATTACTAACTACTCCGCATAAAAAGGAATTCCCTGTTTTAAAATTCCATCTTGAGAGCAACAAGTCATCTGAAGCCCTGCATAATGGACATTGAGGAAATGCGCCGACAACAGGCGGGGGAACCGGTATTGAATCGACTGTCGTAGTTGAAAAACAACCTTCACAACTATATTCTTTTTTGCAGCCGGCATTCTGCAACAATATTATTTGCAAAACCAACAGGAAAACGAGAAGACTAGATTGCTTTCGGTATTGCATGGTGAGGGGTGAAAAAAATTATTCAAATGCTCGCAAAACAAATTTAGATCATTCAGCAGCGGATGCAAAAGATAATGACTGTAAACAATAAACTGTTATTATTTAAGACCAGTCTTGATTTTTTAAACCCTGAATTCTTGCCTGCTTTGCTGCCTGTGATATTAAGATCCCAATGCCATGATTCATGTCAATACGAACCACGGCATTAGGAGATAGAGTATGAGCAGAATGAAATGATAAAAACGATGGACTGAAATAAAATCAACTTACCGGCACTGCAGGCCA
>JBGPKR010000295.1:0-2756 GCA_041486045.1 Chitinophagaceae bacterium
AATATGCCAGTGGTCTTTTCAGTGGTTTTTCAGAACGTACAATTGACCTGGTCAATACGGGCGAGGTGATTACACAGGAAAATATTTTTGAATACCTCTCCTACAGGGTACCCGGTTTAAGTGTTAACAGGGATGGACCGGATTATTATATCTATTACCGGCAGGGGATAGGAACTGCCAGTTCCATGGGGTTGATACCGATGACACTTTACCTTGACGAAATCGAAACAGATGCCAGTTTTATTTCCTCCGTTCCTGCCAACCAGGTGGCGATGGTGAAAGTGTACAGCAGTTTTGTTGGTGCCGTGGGCAATGGGGCAGGCGGTGTGCTGGCTATCTATACTAAAAAAGGAGCTGACCTCTATGATGCAGCATCAATAACCGATATGGTCAGGTACCGGGGCTATTCTGTCATTAAAGAATTTTATGCACCTGATTATACTGTTGACACGGCGGCTATAAAAAAACAGGATAACCGCATCACTTTATTATGGGTTCCACAAATTTTTGTAAACAGCATTAACGGAAATATCCCGGTTACATTTTATAATAATGACCGGACAAAGCAATTCAAGATTGTGGTGGAAGGAATAACCACTGATGGCAAAATGCTGATGATAGAGAAAACATTTGACCGCAAACCTTTCTGATGCAATTCTCCTTCGTTAATTTAAACAACAAGATTTTAATAGCTAAAGATCTGGCTATTGAAGTACCAAGTTGGTTGCTGTATATCACTGCAAAAAAGAAAGCCCCAAGGTTCTTACGGGAACGAAGGGGCCGAGGTTTTTCAACCCTGAAAGATTTATTGTTTCGGAAAAGCCGGGTCTGCTTTTACTTCATTGATCTGTTGGGTGTGCCGGTTGCTGTGAGAAGCTACCATCAGGCATAGCTGGTAACAGTCCAGCCAGCCAAAGGGCATTTGCGCAACGTGGTTACGCATATCTTCAGTGGTCGACTTCATGTATTTAATATGATCGGCCCTTCTGGTTTTAAAAGCCTCCAGGGCTTCATCCAATGATTTGTACGGAGTATTTACTGGTTCAAACGCAGCCACTGTTTTTACCTTAAAACTGCGATCTTCCATCATTTTGACCAATTGTTCGTCCGTCATTTTCATTTCAGAACGTTTTTCCGGGTTTGCCTGGGCTTTCATAGTGGCTTCCATCAAATCCCAGAGATTTTTTTCTGAGATAGCGATATGGTACATACATTCTTTCACCGACCATTTGTCGGGGGCCGCCTTGAAATTGAGCTGGGCCGCTGATAAACCCTTTACACTTTTCAGTACATCTGCCTTTGTATCCTTCATCAGGCTTATGGCAGATTTTCTTTCTTTTTTAGAAAGTGAAAAATCATTGATAGTTCCTGCAAGACCTGTAATAACAAGGAGTGTAAGAAGGGAACGACCCATTGTTCTTTTCAGCATGGCAAACAGTTTAATAATAAATTGGATCCGGGAGCTATCAAGAGGGCGGGAAAGAACAGAAAAGTTACAAAATGATTTGAAATTACCAAAGAATATTTCAGCACGAAGATATTAAAGGGAATTTGGGAAAATTTTCCGGATGTCTTCGGGTTTTGCCCGGTTGTTTTAGCCAGAATGTATCTTTAGCATATGAAAATAAATGAAATAATTATTTATCTGGAATCACTGGCCCATCCATCCCTTCAGGAGCACTATGACAATGCCGGGCTCATCACCGGCGATGCAGGCTGGGAATGCAGCGGTATCATCTGCTCCCTGGACGCACTGGAAGAAGTGGTAGATGAAGCTGTAGTAAAAAAATGTAATCTTATTATAGCACATCATCCCATTATTTTCGGAGGGTTAAAAAAAATCAATGGAAAAAATTACGTTGAGAAAGCAATTATTGCTGCCATTAAAAATGATATTGCTATATATGCCATCCATACAAACGTGGATAATGTGCTGGAGGGTGTAAACGGGAAAATGGCGAAAATGCTGGGATTGAAAAATGTTTCCATTCTTTCTCCCAAAGAAAACACCTTAAAAAAACTTTTCACTTTTGCACCGGTTGATAAGGCGGAACAGGTTCGCCATGCCATTTTTAACGCCGGGGGCGGACATATCGGTAACTATAGTGAATGCAGTTTTAATGCTGATGGGATTGGCACATTCAAAGCCGGGGAAGGAACCAATCCTTATGTTGGAGATATTGGCAGGCTGCAACAGGAAAAGGAGGTTAAGATTGAGGTCATTTTTCCATCATTTCTTGAAAACAGAATTGTAACTGCCATGAAAACAGCTCATCCTTACGAAGAAGCAGCGTATGATGTCATTTCCCTTTCCAACCGTTATCATTCCATTGGTTCAGGAGTTATCGGGGATTGGCCTGATAGCATTGATGAAAAACGGTTTTTAAATAAAGTGAAGGAAATTTTTAATGTCCCGGTGATCCGGCATACAGCTTTATTACATAAAGCAATAAAAAGAGTAGCCCTCTGTGGAGGGGCCGGAAGTTTCCTGATTTCCAAAGCTTTAGATGCAGGAGCAGATGTCTTCATTACTGCCGATATTAAATATCATGAATTCTTTGATGCCAATAACAGGATGCTTATTGCAGATATTGGTCATTATGAAAGCGAACAATTTACGATTGACCTTCTCATGGAAATATTAGGGCGAAAATTCCCTACCTTTGCCGTCCTTAAAACAGAGGTAAGAACCAACCCCGTGCATTACTTTTTGTGATAGCAATTTTCGCTGAATGAAAAGGATCCGGGAAGTTCAT
>JBGPKR010000296.1:0-2735 GCA_041486045.1 Chitinophagaceae bacterium
AGAATGTCTTCCATCTGTTCCTGCTTGCCAACAAATTGAACCTGGTCACAAACGTTTAATTTTCGGCATAGCTCCTCTGCAGTTTGTCGTTCAGGACCATCACCCACAAACAAAAGCTTTGAAGGTAACTCCTTATTTACATTGTAAAATATTTGCACTACATCCTGCACTCTTTTTATTTTTCTGAAGTTGGAAGCGTGTAACAAAATTCTTTCACCATTCGGTGCGATCACTTTTCTGAATGCATCAATTGGTTTTCGGGTAAATCGCTGTACATCGACAAAGTTGAAAATAACTTCTATCTCTTTTTCGATCTTAAAGGTTTTGTAAGTTTCGTCACGCAGGTTTTTTGATACAGCCGTGATAGCATCACTTTGATTAATAGAAAATGCAACAACAGGTGCATACATTTTATCCCTTCCTACCAGGGTAATATCTGTTCCGTGAAGAGTAGTGATGACAGGAATATTTTTATTTTCTTTCTTCAATATTTGTTTGGCCACATAGGCGGCAGAAGCATGAGGAATCGCATAATGAACATGCAACAGATCCAGATTGTTATTCCTGATCACATCCACCATGGTGCTGGCCAATGCAGTTTCGTAAGGAGGATAATCAAACAAAGGATAAGTAGGTACCTGTACTTCGTGATAAAAAATATTGGGAATAAAACCATTCAACCGCACCGGCTGCTGGTAAGTAATAAAATGAACCTGGTGATTTTTTTGGGCTAATGCTTTTCCCAACTCTGTCGCTAAAACACCGCTGCCTCCGAATGTAGGGTAACAAACAATTCCTATTCTCATAATTTTTTTTTCAAATAGCTAACGAAGATAAATACTATAAATAACTTAACCTTTACCTTGCATCTTAAATATTTATTTTGGATACCGGCTTTGATTTATTTTTAAACAAATTGGGAAATATGGGGAAACTCACTCTTAACTTTCTTGCTTTTTTTGTTTGTTCTTATTGTTTTGCGCAAAACGATGATTCAATGATGATCCGTCATGTTGCGGATGAAATTCTTTTGCATAGTAAAGCATATGATAACCTCCATGACCTCACAAAAAATATTGGCGGACGCTTAACGGCTTCACCGGGATTCTACAAAGCTGAGCAATGGGGTTTGAAAACTCTGCAGCAAAGTGGAGCTGATAAAGTGTGGTTACAGGAATGTATGGTGCCTCATTGGGTAAGAGGTGGAAAAGATGAGGCAGTCGCAGGATTTGGTCCTGGCGGTAAAAATGGAAAGCAAAGGGCAAAAGTTTTAGATGTTCTTGCACTCGGCAATTCGATAGGTACCGGCTTCCCGGCAATTAGAGCAAATGTCACAGAGGTGAAATCTTTTGAAGATCTTGAAAAGAAGAGAGATTCAGTAAAAGGGAAAATTGTTTTCTATAATTATAAATTCAATCCCACATTTATTGGCACCTTTCAGGCTTATGGTGATGCGGTGCAATATCGGGGAAGCGGTCCAAGCCAGGCTGCAAAATATGGCGCACTGGCAGTTATTGTAAGAAGTATGACTGAAAGTACTGATAATAATCCTCACACAGGAGCCTTGCGATATGATACTACCTTGCCAAAAATTCCTGCTGTAGCTATTGGTTTAAAAGATGCTGATTGGTTAGACTCTGTTTTACAAAAATCCAAAGCAAGTATTTTATTACAAACTAATGGACATTTTTTGCCAGACACGATCGGGCACAATGTAATCGGTGAATTAACAGGCTCTGAATTTCCAGATCAGTATATTACTGTGGGTGGTCATTTGGATAGTTGGGATCCTGGAGAAGGGGCACATGATGATGGTGCAGGCGTGGTACAAACCATAGAAATTCTTCGTGCTTTCAAATCTCTTGGCTACAAACCCAAACACACTATTCGCTTTGTATTATTTGCCAATGAAGAAAATGGATTGCGTGGAGGAACAAAATATGCCGAGGAAGCAAAAAGCAAAAATGAAATGCACATTTTTGCTTTGGAAAGTGATGGTGGCGGATTTACACCCCGCGCTTTTAGTTTTGGAGGAACGCCTGACCAATTTAAAAAAGTGCAAAGCTGGATTCCCCTCCTGTATCCATACGGAGTGTATCAGATAACTAATGGTGGAGGCGGTGCTGATGTTAGTCCATTGAATGGAAATATGAAAGTAGCCGTAGCCGAATTTGCGCCCGATTCTCAGCGTTATTTTGATTATCATCATGCACGAAGTGATGTGTTTGAAAATGTCAATAAACGGGAATTGGAATTAGGCGCTGTGAATATGGCTGCATTTATCTATTTGGTCGACAAGTATGGATTATAAAAAATAATGTAAAAAATAAATTGTATTGTCAGAATTAGTATAAAAGTTTCTCAATGGCTGAATGCACTGTTTCAAACGCAAATGAAACCACAACTTTCTGCATCTGTTTTTTTATTTCAGCATTACAGAGATTGCCTATGCTTCCTTCGTGAAGCCCCCTCTCCGCCTCCCCCAAGGGGAGAGGAGTGAAAGAACCATCTTCAACTTTCTGTCCAATTATTTTATAAGCATCCCTGAAGGGAATACCCTGCATCACCAATTTATTTACTTCATCAACAGTAAACAAGTATTTATATTTATCATCTGCAAGAATATCTTTTTTGATCTTAATATTTGATAACATTAGCCCTGCCATTTCAATACAATCTTTTAATATGTGAAATGCCGGGAACAGATGTTCCTTTAGTAACTGCAGATCACGGTG
>JBGPKR010000297.1:0-2702 GCA_041486045.1 Chitinophagaceae bacterium
ACTGCATAGATAAAGGGTATTGAAATTTTAATAACAGTCCAAATTTTATCTCATGAAAAAAACCTTACTCCTTATCGGCCTCATTTTTCTTGTCAATTCATTTTGTACCCGCCTCAATGCACAATGCACCATTTCAAACTTGGCCATTGAACTTAAATCAGCAGTTCCTGTTGCTGGCGGTTGCCATGTAATTTTTGATTTCAGCTGGAACCAGGAGGTAAATGGGGGTAATAAATTTGCTTATTTACATTTATGGAAAGCAAGCCAATACCCGGACCTGTTGGCAAATGGAAATGCTTATACCAACCCGCCAGATTATCCCACCGGAGCTGATCTGGTAAATGCACTTGCAACAATTGTTATTGACGCTAACGGAACTACCACGCCGGTTATTGGCATTGCTTATCATCCGGAAACATCTGTTCCTATTCTTACAACAGGCCTGTCGGTACTAAAAGAACCTATTAACGTATCTGTAGAAAGGATGGTCATTAGAAATATCCAGCTAATAATTCCTGATTGTAACGGCTCCGGCATTACAGGTGATATATGGGCCAGTCAGGCAGACAATGGAAAAAATGTGCATTGTGTCAGCTCTAATGTTTCACTGGTTATTGGAAATCCCCGGGCAACAGGGTTATTATTTTGTCCTGTTCCCCACCAGTATAGCCTACAAATCAGCAATCTTGCTACAAGTCCCATATCTGTTTCATATAATATTTTTATTGACGAAGGCGATGGTCTTTTTGAGCCTTTTTCACATGATTTGAAGATTACTTCGTCCCCTGTCGGGACTATTACTATTGCAGGAAACGGTACCTATCAATCTGGAATTCAATCTTACCTTCCCTGGTCCGTGCAAAAACCTTATTCGGATCATGGATTATGGGTAGATCTGACTACAGTTGGTATGCCAAATAATACAATTACTTTTATCGAAAATAACTGCATACCACTACCCGTGAGTTTTGCATCATTTACGGCACAACGAACCGCTAATGCTAGCTTAGTAAGTCTGAACTGGCAAACATCTTCAGAAGAAAATAATTCCTGGTTTGAAGTGCAGAAAAGATCCGGGACAAATGATTTTGTAACCATTGGCTTTGTTCCCACACAAGCACCAGGTGGTCATAGTCAAGTTACATTGAGTTATAATTACATTGATTACAATAACAACAACATTATAACTGAGTACAGGATCCGACAAGTTGATATTGACAGGCAATCTACATATTCAGCTGTCAAATCGGTGAAAGGTGTGGGTCAGCCAGCCGGCATTACTATTTATCCTAATCCATCCAGCAATGGTGAGGTTCATATTTTATTCGATGAAATGGGCATGCATTGCATATCAGTTATAAATGTGAGTGGCATAATAATCAAACAATGGAATGAACATGCTGATAACAATTTAGCTGTTTCCAACCTTGTGCCTGGTTTGTATATCTTAAAATTTGAAAATCATACTACAGGTAAAATAACTGCGCATAAATTTATAGTAAGCCGCTAGGTAAACAAGAATTTGTTTTACGCTATTATAAAAAGATTTCGGTGCCGGAGAGCCGGGGTCTTTTTTGTATTTGCTGAATAGAAAAAACCTGCCTGACTAAGCAAATCTTCCGCTTTTTTCCCGGGTTATCCGTGCGCTATACACAATTACTTAGGGCCATCTAAATTCATTTGCTATAAAGCAAATTCATGCCTCCTTTTTTTTGGCTCGGCCTGTCATCCCCCTCAACTTTATAGCTTCAATAAAAAGTAAAAAAAACCAAAATCAATAACTTAAAAAATCAATCTCATGAAAAACAATTCAATTAATCAAATCGAAAACAAGTTAAGAATTGTAAGAACAGAGCAGTAATCCAATTCCCGCCTGAGCAATGATGCTTTTTATTTAATGGTCATGGCCAGCCAGTTAAAAAAACTGTTAGGCTCCGCGTCGCTACAGCATTTTCTTGCAACCGGTGAAACAGTTGTATTTACTAATAAAGCAGTTGGGTATGAATTTCACTGCTTGTATCTATCGTTATCCTACAGTTCTTTTCAAACCCATCCTAACCATCCTTTAAAAATTTATTCATGAGTATGCGTCAGTTAAAAATCAGCAAATCCATTACCAATCGTGAATCGCAAAGCCTTGAAAAATATCTCCGGGAAATTAATCAACTGAAATTGATTTCCCCGGAAGAAGAGGTTCGGCTGGCTGTATTAATCAAGAAAGGAGACAAAAAGGCATTCGACCTTTTGGTGAAAGGCAATCTCAGGTTTGTCGTGTCGGTTGCCAAACAATATCAATACCAGGGAATTTATCTTTCTGACCTGATCAACGAAGGAAACCTGGGTTTGATGAAAGCGGCCAGGAGTTTTGACGCTACCCGTGGGTTTAAATTTATTTCTTATGCCGTATGGTGGATTCGCCAGCATATTGTAAAAGCGCTTGCTGATGATGCCCGCATGATCCGACTGCCGCTTAATAAAATTTACCTGGAGCGCCATATTAAAAAGACAAGCATAATGCTGGAGCAAAAATTAGAAAGAACGGCCAGCGTTGAAGAACTGGCAGAAGAATTGAATATGGAAGCTGAAAATATTTCAGACAGCTTTTCAACAGGCGAAAAACACTGCAGCCTGGATGCTGCGTTGTCGGAAGACGGGGAAAACAATATGCTTGATGTGCTGGAAGACCGTAATGTGGTCAGTAC
>JBGPKR010000298.1:0-2689 GCA_041486045.1 Chitinophagaceae bacterium
CTCAGGCCGGCCGCTCTGGCCGCAGCGAAAGGAGGAAAAAATGTTCACCGTCGAACAACTCCGCCAGCTTGCGAATTTCCGTTCCCATCGTTACCCCTTAACCACTTTCTATTGGAAAGCGCCTCCGGCAACTAACCACCACCAGGGTTTCTTTTTTGCTGGAGCAACCTCGATGATATCTTTAATATCATGATAATCCTGGTTGGGATCAAATTCAGAAAATACCACATCAATTGGTATAGTGTCTGTTTTCAGACCATTGAAACTACTAAATGAAGGAATAACCCAATGACCTGAATCGAAACTGGTCAATTTATATACCCCTCTGATAGTTATTCCGCCGTTCTCATTTATCGTATCAATAACAGGTTTATCAAGAAACTCAAAATGTCCTATTGTATCAATAGTAACAAAAGAAATAACGACATCAGTGGAAAGATTAGCTTCAATCGTCAATTGCAATGGTTCACCTATAAGGATACGCTTTTTATCTGCCGTTGCTTTGATATTAGCTATAAACTGGGCATTTGTTACATGTAATGTGAACAGAAAGAGGAAAGAAAATATTGATCGGTGAAAATTCATTTTGATCATCTGTTGCGGCTTAGAAAGAACCGCTGAAGTACTTTGACATAATCTTCATTGGTTTGTATGTGCAGCAGGTCGCAACCGGCTTTTTTAAATGTTTGGGTGCTGTATTCAGTCACCCTGAAAAATTCCTGCTGGTAACTATGCCGGACAAAAGGGTCAGCACTGTCCACCCATCTGGTCTTCCTGTTTTCCGGGTCCTGAACCTGTAACAGCCCGGCATCAGGCAATTGCATATCCATCTTATCATACAACTTGATACCGATCACATCATGTTTCTTACCCGCAATCCGTAAAGCGTCTTCATAGTTAGCATCAATAAAATCGCTGAGCACAAATGCAATACTTTTTTGTTTGGTAGAGTTATTAAAATACCGGAGCGCCTTACTCACGGCTGTTCCGTTTCTTTTTGGTTCTTTACTCAGTAATTCCCGTACAATATACAAAGCATGTTGTTTTCCCTTCTTTGGCGGGATATACGCTTCCACGATATCGCTGTAAAATATCACGCCGATCTTATCAGCATTATTCACTGCTGAAAAGCTTATCACGGCTGCTATCTCTGTGATAATATCTTTCTTCCTGGCATGCACGGTTCCAAACAATGAACTGGCGCTGATATCAACCAGCAGCATCACCGTCAATTCTCTTTCTTCTTCAAACACTTTACTGTAGGGATGGCCAAACCTTGCCGATACGTTCCAGTCAATAAACCTGATATCGTCACCGGCAGCGTATTCTCTTACTTCTTTAAAAGACATTCCTTTGCCTTTAAAAGCACTGTGGTATTCCCCGGTGAATAAATCACTGGTAAGTTTTTTGCTTTTAATTTCAAGCTCCCTTACTTTTTTTAATATCTCTGTTGTTGTTAACATGTATGAGACTGAATTGATATTAATACTATCGGAGTCTAAAGTCCTCTCTTTAGGGAGGATTTAGGAGGGCTTACGGTACATTAATTTGCCTCAGCACATCTTCAATCACATCTTCCACCTTCACATTCTCAGCTTCAGCTTCATAAGTCAATCCGATGCGGTGGCGAAGAACATCTTTACAAATACTTCTCACATCCTCTGGAATTACAAAACCTCTTTTATTCAAAAAAGCCTGGGCCTTTGCTGCAAGTCCTAAATTAATACTCCCCCTGGGCGAGGCCCCGAAAGAAATAAGCGGTTTTAATTTTTCAAGTTTGTATTGCCCCGGTTTCCTGGTGGCAAAAACAATATCCAGGATATACTGTTCAATCTTTTCATCCATGTAAATCTGTCTTGTCAGTTCTTTTGCATGGCTGACTTCCTGCAGGGATACCACCTGCTTTATAACCGGGAAATCTCCCTGGATATTCAGCCGCAATATTTGTTGTTCTTCCGTCATTTTTGGATAATCAACTATTACTTTCATGATAAAGCGGTCCACCTGCGCCTCAGGCAATGGATAAGTGCCCTCATGCTCCAATGGGTTTTGCGTAGCTAATACTAAAAAAGGTTCATCCAGTTTATAAGTGGTATCACCGATTGTTACCTGTCTTTCCTGCATGGCTTCCAGTAAAGCGCTTTGTACTTTGGCAGGAGAGCGGTTTATCTCATCTGCCAGGATAAAATTGGCAAAGACGGGCCCTTTACGAACGACAAACTCATTTTTCTGCTGGTTATAGATCAATGTACCGATCAGATCAGCCGGCAAAAGATCCGGGGTAAATTGTATCCGGCTGAATTTAGCATGAATGGCCTGTGCCAGCGATTTAATTGTTAAAGTTTTGGCAAGTCCCGGTACGCCTTCCAGCAAAACATGACCATTACTCAGCAACCCGATCAGTAACCGGTCCAGCATATGACTTTGGCCAACAATTACATGTCCGATTTCTTCCCTGAGTTTATCGGTAAACTGCCCCGCATGGCCGATGCGTTCATTAAGCAGTCTGATGTCTTCCGCAGTTTTGAGCATATTTGTGTATTGATATTTAAAAGTACGAACTTGCCTTAAGCAAATTATCTGCCGTTACTATTATTAATATGATATCCGACATTATTTTAGAGGGGTTTTAATATCTTGGTATTTAAAAAAAGACTAATTTTTTGAAAATAAAAAATGTATATGAAAA
>JBGPKR010000299.1:0-2678 GCA_041486045.1 Chitinophagaceae bacterium
ATATTCACTACCTGGTTCGGTAAAACTGGTCCCACTTCTTCAAAACTGATTACGCCTGCAGCCAGCCTGGCAGCTGTATATGCGTATACATCCCTGCCATGGAATGTATAAGATTTTTCAGAACCTGGCCTGCGGTTTTTTGTTTCATCAATTTCCCTTATCGCTGCAATTCCCAACGATACTGCAACTAATGTGAGTGTGCCATTATCCGGGGTTACTATAAACTGGCCTGAATTTGTTTTTAATACAACAGACTTCCGGTTTGTTCCTACGCCCGGATCTACCACTGAAACAAAGACCGTTCCTGCCGGCCAATAACTCACCGTTTGCTCTAACCGATAAGCTGCTTCCCATATATTAAATGCAGGAATCTCATGTGAAAGGTCAAAAAGTTTTAGATCAGGTGAAACACTCATAGCCACGCCTTTCATGGCAGACACGGCTCCATCTTTCAATCCAAAATCAGTTTGGAATACAACAATTTTATTCTGTGCAAAAGATAATATCGATATGACGCTCAATAAAAATGTGCAGTATAACCGTCTCCAATCTTTAATCATACAGCTAAAAAATTTTATAGTTGGTTAGAAAACAAAACCGCAAGGAAACGCAAAGGATAGAATAGAACTAAACAGCTTTGCGATCTTAGCGGTTAATCTTTTTCTGAAAAAATATTTTACTTTCCAATGTCAAGGGCAAGCTTGGCGAATAATCGCATACCATTAAAACCCATTTGCACAGAATCCCAGGGTCCTCCGGATTCATTATCGCCGGACCAACCTTTTGCCAATGGATTTACACCAAGATCGGGATGAACATTGAACAAATTATCTGCTCCTGCAAATAGGGCTATTTTTTTCGAGAATTTATAGGAGACAAACAGATCTGTAACAAGTTTGCCATTAAAATTAAAGCGTTCGGGCACGTACACATTCCCGTCAGCGTCTGAAGGAACCATTGGATTGATACCTGTTTGGTTGGGATTATCGGCTGTAGCATCGCCAAAACCCATTAAGACTATTTTTCCATAATAAGTAATATGCGTACCTACTCCGAATTTATTAATATCATATTCAAGGCTCAAAGCGAATTTTTGTTTTGGAGCTGATGCCAGCAAAAATGCTTTTTCCCTGTCGCTGAAGAAAGTCTTTTGATTAAGCACAGTACCATTCAATGCAGGGGGAACATGAACGGCATCAATCGTCATGTGTTGTAAATTGCCTGCCAGTATAGCCTTAAAACTTTGCCTGCCCCAGCTTTTAGAATAATCTGCCACAATATCTAATCCATAATTGGTAGTATTAACCGCGTTGTCAAAAAACTGTACAGTTGATACCTCCGCAGGAATCTGCGAAGTAAAGGATGCTGGTAAAGTAGGATCATCTTTACTAAACAAACCCGATAATACAACCCTGTTTTTTACTTTCACCATATAGCCATCAAGTGTTATGGTTAAGCCTCTTGCTGCTTTCCAGCTAAAACCCAAACTGCCGTTAACGGATGTTTCCTCTTTTAGTTTAGGGATACCGGCCGCTCTGGTAATCGGATCATTGTTGCTTGCAATACGGGATTGCACCAATTGGCCGCCGCTAAAGGAAGTAAGTGTATTGCTAAAATTTATTTGTTGTAAAGAAGGTGCACGGAAACCGGTACTTACAGATCCCCTGATATTAAAATTCGATGCCGCTTTATAGCGCGTGGCCAATTTAACAGTGGCAACGGAACCAAAATCCGAGTAGTTTTCAAAACGAACAGCTCCATCCAGTAACCATTCTTTCGTTGCATTTAATTCTGCATCGACATAAGCACTAACATTAGACCGGTTTTAATTGACAACATCCGAAGGGCTAAATCCGGGAAATCCTTGTGAACCGGAAGCAGGTGCGGCAGAATCAGCAATATTTGGATAATATAAATTGCCCGGATGATAATTAGTATATGATCCTTCTTCTCCTTTATAGATTGCATACCTTTCGTACCTGTATTCGGCTCCTAAACCAAGGTTAAGACCCTGGGCTATGGATTTGAAAGATTTGCTTATATCCAGATTCAATGTATTCTGCAAAAAATTAAAACCACCGTCATCATAATGATTAGGGGTAGACTGACCTATTTTAGAAGCATTGAAAGTTTTGTAACCGTAATAATGAAAATCATTTCTTCCAAGGGTATTACTCAAATCCCAGTTCCAATCCTGGCGGTTGGTTCCCCTGATACCCAAAGCCAGCGAAACATCCTGTACATGAGTTTGAATATGCGGGTTGTAATAAATTTCTCCATCGTTAGCTGTGCGCAAAATACCGGGAACATTTATAAGAGTGCCATCAGGATTTGCAGGAAAACGATCAGGCCTGGCGCTATAGTTACGGCTATAGGCAAATGCATCACCAGTTTGGTAATTATAACCACCGAAAGAATAAACATTTATTTTTCTGTTTGCTCCGGGTACTTCCATATTATACATAATACCAGCCGTCGTAACCGATGCGTCTCCAAATGCTCTTCGCCCTGAATTCAAATAATGTAAAGCATTTTTAGTAGTTTGCCAGTTTGCAGTGTCTGTCTGGCGGTAAGTCTTACCCTGGGTTAAAAAATCTGCTGAAACATTAATGAAACCTCCGTTCTTGCCAATCGAGGCTCCATTGTTAACAGATAAAGTATAAGTTCCACCATCAATG
>JBGPKR010000300.1:0-2677 GCA_041486045.1 Chitinophagaceae bacterium
CAGGAGCTATTGAAATAAAATCCGGTTATGGATTATCAGTAGAGGGTGAATTAAAAATGCTGAGAGTAATAAAGAAGTTGAAGGAGAAATCAGATCTTTCTATTAAGGCCAGTTTTCTTGGAGGACATACATATCCTGAAAAATATAAAAGAGATCACCAGGGATATATTGATTGTATTATAAATGAAATGTTGCCAGTAATCGCAAAAGAAAAACTGGCTGATTATATTGATGTGTTCTGCGAAACCGGATTTTTTTCATCGGAAGAAACAGAGACTATTTGCCGGGAAGGAATGAAATATGGGTTGAAACCAAAGATCCATGCCAATCAATTAAGCCTGTCTGGTGGAGTAGAAGTGGGAGTAAAATTAAATGCTCTTTCAGTTGATCATTTAGAAACCATGGATGACAAAACGATCCGGGCACTTGCAGGTTCTGATACCATTGGAACATTATTGCCCACTGCGGCATTCTTTCTTCGTATGCCTTTTCCACCGGCAAGAAAATTAATTGATACTGGTTGTGCTGTGGCTCTTGCATCGGATTATAACCCCGGTTCATCTCCCAGTGGCAATATGAATTTAGTAGTAGCTATGGCTTGCATTCAAATGAAAATGTTGCCCGGAGAAGCTATTAATGCAGCAACGATCAATGGAGCTTATGCCATGGAATTAGAGAATGAAGTAGGAAGTATTTCTGTTGGTAAAAAAGCCAATCTCATTTTTACAAAACCAATTCCTTCGCTTGCTTATATGCCTTATTCCTTCGGAACAAATTTGATTGATAAGGTAATGATCAAAGGAGAAATGTTGCCCCTTCCCTGAAAGGGGCTTAATTAAAATTTTCAGAATCGGTTGGGTATTTTACATAGTTTATCAAAATCAATTATGCCTGAAAGAAGATTAATTCAGTTGCTGCTGATCTGCCACATAAATAGCATGTACAGGAAATGTTTCAACCTGCGGCTGTCCCTTGATTCCGGCCTCTGCTACCCCGGGCATTAGCCGTGTTTGAACAAAGCTGGTAAAATCTTCAGCCGATTCCCAGATATCAGTTACATGCAATACATTATTACCAAAGGATGCCACATGAAATATTGCACCTTTTGGTTTATTACCTTCCCAGTTAACAGTTTTTCTAACTTGTTCATATTGAGTTGGGGTCACACCATCCCATTTCATGATCATCATCGTTTTCATGATTTTTAACTTTTAGAAATTTATTTACGGAGTTTTGCAGGGAACGGTTTTAAAAATGTTTATTTATTATAAATATTTTATTTTCCCGATTCAGTATTTTACACCAACCAAAAATGAAGATGAAGAAAATACAATCCCGCTTTTTATCCCTTATTATTTTAGTGTTTTGCGCTATCATTCATTGCGCTGCACAGGTTGTTTTTCCGGTTAAGATCAGCCAGGATAAACGCTATCTCGTTGATCAGGATAATAAACCCTTTCCGATTCTCGGCCGCACCGCATGGTTCATTATATCGCAACCGGACAGTGGCTATAAAAAATTTCTTGATAATACAATTATGCACGGGCACAACGCCATTGAGATGGCTGTGATCACACACTGGCCAATGGGTAATCATGCTCCTTTTAATGGAAATGGCAATATGCCTTTTTTAAAACGCCTGAATGGAAATGACTGGGATGGAAAACTCAGTTATGACTCTACACAAACAGGAGCACCTGATCTTCTTACCCCGAATGAAAAGTACTGGGAATTTGTGGATGATTTACTTTCTTACTGCGAATCAAAAGGCATACTGGTTTTTATGTTTCCGGGTTATGTTGGCTGGAACGGGGAAGAGCAGGGATGGATGAAAGAGCTTGTGGCAAACGGAAAAGAAAAAACAAAAGCTTACGGTGAATGGATCGCTAATCGTTATAAGAAAAGGAAAAATATTGTGTGGATGTTATTAGGTGATATGGGCAAGTTTAATGCTGCGCAAAGAAACGCAGAAGCTGCATTGATCAAAGGACTGAAAAGTGTACAGGGTCAGCAATCTGTTCAATACAGTGCTGAATCTTTTAGTGGACAGAATAGTGCAGACAATGCCGACTTTGGAAATGAAATGACATTGAATGCAAGTTATACCTGGGAACTAAAAGTTCCAGTGCCTTATATTGCCCGCAAGGCTTATGTGCATGATCCGGTATTGCCTTCTTTCCTGTTAGAGGAGCCATACGATGAAGAAGGTCCCGATGGAAATAATTATAATCCCAATGCTACGCAACCGGTGAGGCGTTTTCAATGGTGGGGATGGCTCAGTACTATCGATGGTTATATTTCGGGCAACGGTTATGTATGGCAATTTGTTGATCCTGTCTGGCAGCAACATCTCAATACACAGGCAGCGCTTGATATGAGCAGGCTCAATAGTTTTATCCAGTCCATTAACTGGTGGCAACTGGTTCCTTCAGGATTGAACGGAATGAAAACACTGATCGCCGATGTAGCGAATGTTGATACTTCTGCAGCTTATGTGTCCGCTGCTGCAACAAAAGATGGATCATTGCTGGTGGCCTATATTCCTCCTGCACATACGGGAAGCATAGCCGTTAACATGAATGCATTAAGCAATAAAGTATATGGTTACTGGTTCGATCCTACCAATGGAATGTATAAATCTATCACCAGTTCTCCTTTAAGTAGCATGGGCGTTCAA
>JBGPKR010000301.1:0-2674 GCA_041486045.1 Chitinophagaceae bacterium
AACGTATTTTAAAGAGCCCGCTGGGTCCTTCACATAAATATGTGTATAGCGACAACGATTTTATTTTTTTGGGAAAGATCGTAGAAATTATCACAGGGATGCCGCTTGATGAATACATGCAGAAAATTTTTTACATACCAATGGGTATGGCAACAACCGGTTTCAACCCAGGAAAAAGATTTTTATTGAACCAGCTTGTTCCCACGGAAGATGAGTATAATCATTTTCGCCGCCAACTGATCTGGGGCGATGTGCATGATGAAGCTTCTTCTATGTTTGGAGGTGTGGCCGGTCATGCAGGATTATTTTCAGATGCCCGGGATCTTTCAAAACTTTATCAAATGTTGTTGAATGGAGGCGTGCTCAATGGAAAGCGATATTTGAAATCAAGCACTATAAAATTTTTTACATCCTATCATAGCAATGTAAGTCGTCGAGGTTACGGATTTGATAAGCCCGAAAAAGACAATGCAACCAGTAAAGATCCTTATCCTTCCGTATTAGCATCGCCCGAAACTTTTGGTCATACCGGGTTTACAGGTACCTGCGTTTGGGTTGATCCGAAGTACAATATTGTTTACATCTTCCTTTCGAACAGGGTAAATCCAACGAGAAATAATAATAAACTTTCAGATCTCAGGATAAGAGGGAATATCCAGGATGCGATCTATAAGTCAGTATTGAAGTAATTACTTTCTTTTTTGCGGCGGTCTTTGTTGTGGTGGCGGTCCTTTTTTTTGCTGTGGTTTTTGCTGTTCCTGTTGAGTTTGTTGCTTTCTTTTTTTATCTGCTTTTTCTAAACTGCGCAAACTTATCTGTCCTACTACATCCACAAATTCATGTTCGACTTCCTTTGGTTTTGAAGAAGTAAGTTCGACGGCTTCCAGCTCCTCGGGAATAACTCCCTGCTCATTCAGCGACTTTATTTTTTTAACTCTCTCAATCGTTAAGGGATATTGTTTACTGCTGTCGGGAAGCATGTACCACATCAGGTTTTTGAAAATATCTTTTTTTATAAGATTGGCCTTTCCCTTTGTTACCTGCAGTACCTCACAGTTATCAGGAAAAAATTGTAAAGCGTCTAAATAAATATCCAGTTCATAATTCAAACAACATTTCAACCGACCGCATTGGCCACTGAGTTTTGTTTGATTAATTGAAAGATTCTGATACCTCGCCGCTGCTGTATTTACCGATTTAAAATCTGTAAGCCAGGTAGCGCAACAAAGTTCACGGCCGCAACTGCCAATTCCTCCAACCTTTGCACTCTCTTGCCTGGCACCTATCTGCCTCATTTCAACTTTCAATTTAAATTCCCCGGCATAAACCTTTATCAGTTCACGAAAATCCACACGGCCATCAGCAATGTAAAAGAATGTTGCCTTGCGGCCATCTGCCTGCATCTCCACTTCACTGATCTTCATCTCCAGTTTCAACTCCCTGGCCATCGCCCGGCTGCGAATGATCGCCTGCGGCTCTCTTGCTTTATTTTGTTTCCAGATTTCAATATCACGATCACTGGCACGGCGCAGGATTTTTTTCATTTCAGGATTGTCTTCCTTTATATTTCGCTTTTTCATTTGCAGGCGTACAATTTCTCCTGTCAATGAAACTTCGCCCACGTCAAATCCGCTCACTCCTTCTATGGAAACAAGGTCACCTTTTTCAAAATGCTGCAAGGTCACATTCCTGAAAAAATCTTTCCGACTTCCGTTATTAAATGAAATTTCAATCACTTTACAACTGCTCTCAATATCTGCTATAGGCAGATTGTACAACCAGTCATGAGCATTTAACCGGTTACAACTTCCCGTATTGCATCCACCATTACTTTTACATCCATTCGGTTTAATGCCACAGCTTCCGCAACTCATCTTTCTGTTAAATTTAATTTTCTGTTGAGGTAAATGGAGAGGGATAATTATGAAGCCAGCAGAAGGATTTCTATTTATCACCTGTTGCGTCGCACTCTTGTACACCAGGAATGCTGCTCGTCATTACTTATAATGTTACCGGACGATGCATCCGCTTTTAAACGGAAACGAAAGCTGAATATAGTTATAGAAGATGACTCAATAATATTCTCTCAAACCCACTCCTCACTTATCATTTATCACGTTTCTTACCCTCAATCTGTCAAAAATACAATTTTGTCCTGAATGATATGGTATAGTTTAATAGTAAGGGCATGAAAGAGAATTTTAGCATTGGCATTGCGTTCAATATAATAAGTGGCCTTATCGAGTTCTTCAATGATGGCCTGTTGCTGATCAATGGCGGCAATGCGGTTGAGCCGGTTGGCAAAATCCTTTTCGTTCTCAGGCAGGTAAATATTTTCACCCATCAGTTTGTGGCGAATGGCTTGTTCAAGCAGGTGATTGAAATATCTCAGAAATTGTTTTTGTTTTTCACGCCCCAGACGACTAATCTCCTCCACCCATTTTGTTTGAGCGACCGGCCCGGTTTTTAAGATGGCATTCAACCATTCACGCAACAGGCTTTGCCAGTCTTCCTCGTAGCGCTCTTTCAAGGCTTCTACCGTGGCGGTGATGGACTTGCCCCACAGGTCGCCCGCCGGGCGGAGGCTCACCTCGCCGTTCTCGATCAGCACCAGAACCGGCTCGGGCGCCGCCCCGCTGAAGATGGCCAGGTCGTAGCCGGCGTACTTGAGGGT
>JBGPKR010000302.1:0-2647 GCA_041486045.1 Chitinophagaceae bacterium
AAATCTTCACTATGCCGGATGGGTATCAGAAAATCGTTAGTACCATGAATAATGTACGTGTGGCAGTTTACATGCCTGATCCATTTATCAGTTCTCAGCTGATAACGCAGAACATAACGAACAGGAAGAATGGGAAGAAAACGTTCAACTACTTTTCTGAAATTGTAATAAGGTGAATCCAATATCAGATAACGAGGCTTATTTTCTGAGGCCACTTTTGTTGCAAATCCGCTTCCCAGGCTTCGGCCATACACTATAATGTGATGTTCATGATATTGCTTTGCAAGATCGCTATATACAAACTGCATATCGTTCAGCATTTCTTTTTCATTACGCCTGCCGGTACTTTTTCCGAAACCGCGATAATCAACAAGCACTACATCATAATTATAGCGATAAAAATCCCGGGCATACCTGGCCCAGCCTTTTATACTTCTTGTATTGCCATGAAAATAAAGCAAAAGCCCAAGAGGTTGATTTCGGTAAAAATGAAGACCATTAATACGAACACCCGGCTCTACATTAAAAAATAACTCTTTAAAAGGAATGTCGTATTTGAACTGAAAATCCTGTTTTAATTTTTCAGGTTTGAAAATAAATTTTTCCTGCAAAAAGTAAAGAAGAAGAGAAAGCACAATAAGGCCAACGATGATATACCAGATAAAAGCAGGCAACTTAGTCTATGGTTTATAGTTTGTCGTTAAGTTAACCAATGAAAGCCTAACCACAAACCATAAACTACAAACTTTTTAGTCTTCTATTCTTTTCAATTTCACATTGGTGACAGGCGCGACAATTAATGGAAATTTTTCAATAGTAACATTGCTTACATCAAGGCCAAAGCCTCTTTCTTCAGAAAGGCTGATCTCTTTCAGCCAGAAATATAATTTCATTATAAATCTTTCCATAATAGGAAGATCATTATCCTGGCTAAGGTATTTTTCCATTACTATAAATTGAAAATCACCAACCATATTGTTTCTTTCAAGACTTTCATAGCGGCTGGTAATATTTACTTCTTTATTTGCCACGAGGTCCTCAACAACTTTTCGAAACATTAAATTGATCCGGGGTTCTACTCGGAAACCAAGCCTGAATTCAACCCTGATTATATCGTTAGGGATTATATGGTCAACTCTGTATTCGGAAGTATATGGATCATCCAGAGTATCTACGTGCACAAACCAATAAATATCTGCCCGCTTGGGTTTTTTATTGAGGATAGAATAAATGATCTTGTGTTCAATTTCTTTGGGATTATCAGCACTGGTAAGGTATACAAGATGCGTGGCATATTTAGGTACTGATCTGTCATTGCTCAACTCCTGTATTTTTGGAATGTAGGTTTCAAGCCGTACAAACTCAACATAGCGATTTTTGATTTTCCGGCTCTTGAACCAGATATACATAACTAAAAATAATCCGCCACCAACTAACAGCGTCACAAACCCGCCATGAGGAAATTTATTGAGATTAGCAAAAAGAAAACTTAATTCGATGGATAAATAAACAATCAGGTAAAGATAAATCAGCCAGGATTTTGCCCGCCTTGATACCAGGAAGTTTGCAAATAAAATAGATGTAGCGATCATGCAAAGCGTAATGGCCAAACCATAAGCAGCTTCCATGTTTGTCGATTTCTGGAAATAGAGTACCATACCTGTACAACCGAAAAACAAAAGAAAATTTACACCCGGAACGTATAGCTGTCCTCTTTCTTCAGTAGGATACCCAATCCGAAGCTTTGGCCACAAATTCAATCGCATAGCTTCGGTTACCAGAGTAAATGAACCGCTGATCAATGCCTGGCTGGCAATAACAGCAGCAGCGGTAGCGATAATAATTCCAAAAAGCCTGAACCATTCAGGCATGGTTCCATAAAAAATGTTTCCGTGTAAAACATCAAATACCTGGTTTTTGTAATTCGCCAGTAACCAGGCACCCTGTCCCAGGTAGTTCAGGATCAGGCATGTCTTTACAAAGATCCATGAATAGCGAATATTCCATCTTCCACAATGCCCCAAATCAGAATACAATGCTTCTGCCCCCGTCGTACAAAGAAAAACGGCGCCTAAAATCCAAAAACCTTTTGGATAAATTGTCAACAATCGTATGGCATAATGAGGAGAAAATGCCTTAAAAATATAAATATCGTCAGCCAAATGACTAATGCCTATTACGGCGAGCATTATAAACCAAATGGACATTATAGGTCCGAATAATCTACCGATCGAAGCTGTGCCAAATTGCTGAAGGAAAAATAAAATAGTAAGAATTCCGAGCACTATATAAATAATGGTCCAATCATTTATTGGTCCTACTCCCGGTAACTGACGCAGACCCTCTACTGCAGACGTTACAGAAATAGGCGGGGTGATCATACCATCAGCAATCAATGCGGCGCCTCCGAGCATGGCAGGAAGAACAAGCCATCTCTTCTGTCTTCTTACTAAAGCATACAAAGAAAAAATTCCTCCTTCCCCGCGGTTGTCAGCCCGTAAGGTCAGGATCACATATTTTATGGTTGTTTGCAGAGTTAGAGTCCAGATGATACAGGAAAGACCCCCCAGGATTAATTCATCACTGATAATTTTTCCATTTGTAATGGCGTTCAAAACATACAGAGGTGAAGTGCCTATGTCACCGT
>JBGPKR010000303.1:0-2623 GCA_041486045.1 Chitinophagaceae bacterium
CGCTAAAAGATGGTTGGGGGTTGCTTGATACCAGGGGAAGAGCAGATCTGTATGACCTGGCTGTGGTCAATAGTGGTGCCGCCCACAATAATCCCCAGTATGGACCCGGCCCAACCGCAACTATCCCGATATATATAATTGCAGGAACTAGTTTCGGCGTAACAAATCCATCCGATCCTGCTGCTGATCTTTCACTGTATAATAATAATTTCGGGGCAGGACCCATTTACCTGATTGCAAAGGCCAATCAGCAAGGAACTGACTGGTTTCATGAATTATTTAAACCTGCAACGCAGATGAATCATACATTAACTGCATCTGGCGGGAATGACAAAAATCGTTATCTTTTTTCGCTTGGTTATCTTGATCAGAAAGGAACCTTTTTAGGTACTTATTTAAAAAGATACACTGTAAGATTGAATACTGATTTTTCTATCAAGAACAATATTCGTGTGGGGGAGAACATAGAATTAATTTACAGGGATAATCCAAGGACCTTTATAATCGGCGAAACCAATATTGGACAGACTTATCGTGAACAGCCAATTATTCCAATTCATGATGAAGGGGGTGGTTATGCAGGTACCGCGGCCAAGGGCCTTGGAAATTCAGGAAACCCGGTGGCCGATGCCGAAAGGGCATTACACGATAAAGGATATGCTTTAGATGTTTTCGGCAATGTGTATGCTGAACTTAGTTTTGCAAAGTACTTCATTGCAAGAACCAGTTTTGGCGGAACATTTGATAATTTCTATTACTATAATTTCAACGCTCATCAATATGAAAACGCAGAAAATAATGGTGCAAACGGTTTCAGTGAAAATGCCCGGTTTAACCATGACTGGACATGGACCAATACTTTAGCTTTTAATAAAATAATTCTCAATGATCATAGTGTAAAAGCCCTGGCTGGAGTAGAAGCGATTGACTATTTAGGCAGGGGTGTTGGAGGCAGCAGGATTAATTTATTCCTCGATGATCCCAATTACAGGCTCTTATCAAACGGAGCCCCGGCCGGGCAATCGAACTATAGCTATTCAAGTTCAAATTCCCTATATTCCATTTTTGGAAGATTGGATTATGCATACAAGGATAAATATTTAGTCGCTGCTACATTCAGAAGAGATGGATCTTCTGTATTTGGCCCGGACAGCAGGTATGGGAATTTTCCCGCTGTCAGTGCAGCATGGAGAGTTACAGAGGAGCCTTTCGCCCAAAGCTGGTCATGGATCACAGATCTAAAGATCAGGGGTAGCTGGGGTATACTTGGTTTTGCAGGCAATACGGATGCTCTCAACCAGTTTACTTTATTCACCAGTGATCCGGGTCTTTCTAATTATGATATTGCCGGTGCTACTACATTCGCAAACCAGGGCTTCATCGCAAATCGAATTGGTAACCCCCGAACAGGTTGGCAAAAAGATAAAAAAACTAATATTGGTGCGGATGCTGTTTTATGGAAAGGGAAGCTCACATTCTCAGCAGACTACTACAGTAAGGAAGCATCAGGATTACTGTTCCCTCTTACTTTGCCGGCCATCTTAGGTGGCGCCGTAGTTCCAAACGTCAATGTTGGTAATATCGAAAATCATGGTTTTGACCTGTTGTTAGGTTCCAACGGGACCATTAGCAAAGACTGGAGATATGATGTAACTGCGACCATGTCTACTTATAAAAGTAATATCGTTAGCATTCCCGTTATTCCTTATTTTGATGCAGGCGAGTTACGCAATGGTACTGCAGTGAGAAACCAGGTGGGTCATCCTATTTCTGCTTTTTTTGGGTACAAGGTTACAGGCCTATTCCAGGATACTGCAGAAGCCACAGGTTGGAATCAGGATGGTGCTGCACCCGGAAGGTTTAAATACGCTGATGTTAATGGTGACAAACTGATTAATGCTGATGACAGAACTTTCATCGGAAATCCCAATCCTAATTTTTCCCTGGGTCTTAATATCTCGATCATGTACAAACAATTTGATTTTACAACATTTATGTACGGAACATTTGGCAATGATGTATTTAATTATACGAAATACTGGATTGACCTTTACCAGGGTTTTGAAGGAAATAAAAGTAAAAGAGCACTGACTGAATCGTGGACGCCAAGCCGTAAAGGTAACACGGTGCCTATACAGGAATTTGCAACCAGCTTTAGTTCTGACGGAGCAGTAAACTCTTATTACATTGAAGGCGGCACTTATTTCCGTAATAAGACCATGATATTAGGTTATACCTTGCCAACCGCATTAACTCAAAAAGCGGGGATAGACAGAGTGAGAGTTTATGTGCAGGCAACTAACCTGTTTACTATCACCAAATATTCGGGTCTCGATCCTGAAGTACAGGGATCTACTTCAGCAACCGGTATTGACTTTGGAAATTATCCGGCCAATCAAAAAGCATATCTGGTTGGATTGAATGTGACGTTCTAAAAAGCTTATGAATTACTTACTATAAAAGGAAAATGTTTATTAGTGCAAGCCAAATTAAGCAGCCTTGAAAGTATTTGATAATGAAATTAAAAATCCTTTCTATCACAATCTTTCTCTTTCTACTCGCCTGTAATCATCAACAAGAGCAGACACGGCCTAATGTTTTTGCGCCAAAAGTTGTGAAGGCA
>JBGPKR010000304.1:0-2601 GCA_041486045.1 Chitinophagaceae bacterium
AAAGCAAAAAAAGAAAAACTCTGAGATATAAAAATGCTGATCAGCGATCAGTAAGTACAAGAGTGCGACGCAACGAAGCTCAATCAGGGCTATACCGTTGGTAACATAATATTCACTTCTTATTTCTTCATAGCCTCGCTAGAATAGCGTACCTTCGCCGCTCGTTTGAAAACGTGATTATGGAGATCAGAAACATAGCTATTATTGCCCACGTTGACCATGGAAAAACTACCCTGGTTGACAGAATATTGCATCAGACACATGTATTTCGGGATAACCAGGAAACGGGTGATCTGATCATGGACAGTAATGAGCTTGAACGTGAACGTGGCATCACTATTTTTAGCAAGAATGCGGCTGTAGTTTATAAAGGAGTTAAGATTAATGTGATCGATACACCTGGCCACGCAGATTTTGGCGGCGAAGTGGAAAGAGTATTAAAAATGGCCGATGGTGTGTTATTGCTGGTAGATGCTTTCGAAGGCCCCATGCCACAAACAAGATTTGTTTTACAAAAAGCATTGCATTTAAATCTGAAACCAATTGTTGTTATTAACAAAGTGGATAAACCTAATTGCCGTCCTGATGAAGTACATGATGCCGTGTTTGAATTATTTTTTAATTTGGATGCTTCCGAAGAGCAATTGAACTTTCCTACTTTCTATGGTTCAGGAAAAAATGGATGGTTCAATGATTCATTAACCCCTTCAGAAGATATTACTCCGCTGCTTGACGGCATTTTAAAATATGTGCCTGCTCCGAAAGTGAGTGATGGAACTTTACAATTACAAATTACTTCACTGGATTATTCTTCTTTCTTAGGTCGCATTGCCATTGGCAAAGTGAGCCGTGGAGCCATTAAAGAAAATCAGCCGATTTCATTGGTGCTTTCGGATGGAACGATTAAAAAAACAAGAGCAAGAGAGATATATGTATTTGAAGGGATGGGAAAGAAAAAAGTAACCGAAGTGATATCGGGTGATCTTTGTGCGGTAGTTGGCATTGAAGATTTTAATATCGGTGATACCCTTGCTGATTTTGAAAACCCCGAAGGATTGCCAACTATCAGTGTGGATGAACCGACCATGAGTATGATGTTTGGGATCAACAATTCTCCATTTTATGGAAAGGATGGAAAGTTTGTAACCTCACGTCATATTCGCGACAGGTTAATGAAGGAAACAGAAAAAAACCTGGCACTGCGTGTAGAAGATTCTGAGAACGCCGATAGCTTTATAGTATACGGCCGTGGCATTTTGCATTTAGGAATTTTAATTGAAACGATGCGCCGGGAAGGTTATGAGTTAACTGTTGGTCAGCCCCAGGTATTGGTAAAAGAAATTCAGGGGAAAAAATGTGAGCCTTATGAAACATTGTTTGTAGATGTGCCGCAGGAATATGCAAGTAAAGTGATTGATCTTGTTACCCGTCGCAAAGGTGAACTGCATGTGATGGAAACAAAGGGCGACATGCAACATGTGGAGTTTGAAATTCCTTCAAGAGGATTAGTCGGTCTGCGTACGCAAATGCTTACTAATACGGCTGGTGAAGCGGTAATGAATCACCGGTTTAGTGAATACAAACCATGGAAGGGTGCGATACCCGGAAGAAATAATGGAGTGTTGGTTTCGAAAGAAGCGGGAACCACGACGGCTTACTCACTTGATAAATTACAGGATCGTGGATTCTTTTTTGTTGACCCGGGAGAAGAAGTATACAAAGGAATGATCGTGGGAGAAAATAATAAACCCGGTGATTTGGTAATACAACCCAACGAAGGGAAAAAGCTTACTAATATGCGGGCCAGTGGAAGTGATGCTGCAGTGAATATTGCGCCGAAGCATTTAATGACACTTGAAGAATGCATGGAATACATCCAGCAGGATGAGTGTATTGAAGTAACTCCAAATTATATTCGTATGAGAAAGGTAATTCTTGATGAAGAAGAAAGAAAAAAACAGGCAAAGAGAATGAGTACAGAAGCTGCCTAATCTTTGTAAATTTGTTTCATGAAAAAATTATTTTTCATACTTCTATTCATTATTGTTTGCTCACTATTTACTATTCGTTCCCCGGCACAATGTTCCATTTGCACTAAAACAACCCAGCAGTTAGGAGAAAAACCGGCCCAGGGTTTAAACAGTGGCATTCTTTATCTTGCTTTTGCTCCTTTTGCCATTGCAGGTTACGTGGCTTACAGGTGGAGGAAAAGTAACCAGCAATCATAATCGAACTATCTAAATTGTCATTTACTGACAACAAGTTTTTTTATCACATCCCCGATTTGCAATACATATACTCCTGCCTGTAACGAAGAAAGATCAATGTTTATGTTGTCATTGCTGCTTAATACTTCTTTATACTGTTTTAGTTTACCTGAAATGTCAAATAATTTTATTTTAATCAATGAAGAAAAGTCGCCTGTAATAATAACCTGCTGAGATGCAGGATTCGGATAAAGAACAAATGGATCATTCTTTTGACCCCTGTTTATCTGTCGAACGGGAGAATAAAAAAAAGAGTTATTTTTTTCAATGAGTTTCAGGCGATATAGATTAATTCCCGGATTTGGATGCTCATCCAAATAATTATAATTCTGCT
>JBGPKR010000305.1:0-2582 GCA_041486045.1 Chitinophagaceae bacterium
CGAAATAATACGACATCAAAATTGCCGGCTGTTTTGCCGGTAATCCTTAAAAACTTCAGCGTATCTAAAAATGGTTGTGTGGCATTCATAATTTTTTCTACAAGTTTTGAAAGTGATATGGCATCTTTTGAAATAGAATTCAGTAATGATGGCGTTGTCTACACAAAAGCGGCAACCATTAATGCTCTTGGCAACAGCAATGCTGAAAAAGACTACGGCTATCAATTCCCGATGCAGCCCGGAAAGGATTATTTCATTCGCTTAAAAATGATTGACCGGAGTGGGTCCTTTACCTATAGTGCCGTAAGAACACTTACTAATTGCAGCAACGATATAACAGGTATTTTATTAATCCCCAACCCGGTAAAAGACAAAGTCACCGTTTCCGGGTTGCCGGTTGGTAAAAATATACTGATGTTATATGGTATAAAAGGGCAGCTTCTAAAAACAATTTACTCAACTGCTGATATTGTCACAATAGATATCAGTAATTATGCCAGCGGGATCTACCTGCTCCGGATAGAGGATACCAATGGTAACCGGACACATGAAAAAATTGTAAAGGAATAAAAAACACCCCTTAACGCCGCATATAAATAAAGATTTCCCTGCAAAGTAAATAGGTGTTACCAATCTTTCCGGCCCCGTTCTCAGAAAAAATGCGGAACTTTATACCCGCTGTTTTCAAAAATATTTTTATGCGAATCATTTTTACGTTTCTATTATTGACAGGGATCAGGGCTTTTGCTCAACTCCCACCTGCAAGTTGCAAGAGCGTGGAGGATATTGCTTTGATGGAACGACTCGGTCATGAAAGAATTACCGGCAGGGGAAATGCAACGCTTGCTTCCAATAATTTTGATGTCAAATTTTACCGCTGTGAGTGGGAAGTGAATCCGGCTGTAAATTATATTTCCGGCAAAATAACGGTGCATTATATAATCACATCATCCGCCAGTTCCATTTCTTTTGACCTGATGAATGGATTGAATGTTGACAGTGTAAAACAACGCAATATTATTCTTACAAAACAACATACTGCAAACGTATTACAGGTAAATTTCCCTTCAACCGTAAATGCAGGAACATTTGATTCGGTCAGTATCTTCTACCAGGGCGTTCCACCCAACACCGGATTTGGGTCATTTGTTCAAACAACACATGCCGCCACTCCTGTGATCTGGACCCTGAGTGAACCTTATGGCAGCCGCGACTGGTGGCCCTGTAAAAACGGGCTGGATGATAAAGCAGATTCGATTGATGTATTTGTAACTAACCCTGCCTTTTACAAAGCAGCCTCGAATGGTTTATTGCAAAGTGAGACCCTGGTAAGTGGCGGGACTAAGAAAATTGCATACTGGAAACACCGCTACCCTATTGCTTCATACCTGGTTTGTTTTGCTGTTACCAATTATACTGTCTTTAATAATTCTGTTCAATTAGGGGCTGTCAGTCTTCCGATGCAAACCTATTGTTATCCTGAAAGCTTAGCTTCTTTCCAGGCCAATACTCCTCTTGTGCTGGATGCATTGTTGCTTTACCATAATCTATTCGGTGATTATCCTTTTATAAAAGAGAAATACGGTCATGTACAATTCAGCTGGGGAGGTGGCATGGAACACCAGACTGCAACATTTGTAGTGAATGCCGGCGAAGGATTAATGGCACACGAGCTGGGACATCAATGGTTTGGCGACAAGATCACCTGTGCAAGCTGGGAAGATATCTGGCTGAATGAAGGTTTTGCCACTCAGCTGGCAAGTATTTACATGGAAACTAAGTATCCTGCGAGCACTATAACGACCAGGAAAAATGAAATCGCTTCTATCACTTCACAACCCGGCGGATCGGTTAAAGTGGATGATACTACTAATGTCGGAAGAATATTTGACGGACGTTTAAGTTATACGAAAGGATCACACCTCTTATATATGCTTCGGTGGATATTGGGCGATTCTGTTTTCTTCAAGGCCCTCCGTCAATACCAAAAAGACCCTGCAGTAATTTATGGTTTTGCAAAAACAACCGACTTAAAGAGAAACCTTGAAGATGTCAGCGGTAAAGACCTTACCGGTTTTTTCAAAGACTGGTATGAAGGCCAGGGATACCCCTCTTATACCATTGATTGGACAGCTCTCGGCAGCAGCTATGTAAAAATTAAAATGAATCAAACCACATCACACCCCTCCGTAAGCTTTTTTAAATTACCTGTGGCATTAAATTTCAGGAATGCTACCCAGCAAAAAACAATAGTGCTTGATAATACCAGTAACGGCGAAATCTTTATCCGTAACATTGGTTTCATACCCGATACAGTAATTATAGATCCTGAATATTGGCTCATCAGCAGGAATAATATTTCCCGCAAAGTACCCGATGCCGTGAACGGGCAAAACATTGTACAGGTATTCCCAAATCCCATACAAAGCCAGTTTTATGTTTATTTGCGGAATTTCTCATCCTCAAATGCCAGCATCATTTTATATAATGCAGCCGGTCAACAGATATATTCGGCTAAAATTCCTATTTCAAACGGTTCAGGATTTACAGAAATAACACCCCAATACCTGGCGCCGGGAGAA
>JBGPKR010000306.1:0-2558 GCA_041486045.1 Chitinophagaceae bacterium
CCAGAGCATGGAAACAATTGAAATGGAGGGGAAGCAGTGATGCAAACCCCGGTGATGTGGCTACTGTTAATGTTATTGGCATCAAAAATGACAGAACAGAAACTACATTGTTCACCAATCTCACAACATCACAGCAAAACTTTGATATTTCTTCCATTAATGCATCCATATACCCCAATATCAAGCTCAAGATGAGTACGCAGGATAATGTGAATTTCACTCCATACCAGCTCCGGTACTGGCGGGTAACTTATCTGCCTGTGCCGGAAGGCGCCATTGCTCCAAACGTTTATTTGAAAGTGAAAGATTCAGTAGAGCTCGGCGAACCAATGGATTTCAAAGTGGCATTTAAAAACATCAGTGAAGTGGCATTCGACAGCCTGAAAGTTAAACTGGTGATAACTGACAGAAATAATGTTCCGCATATAATACCCATATCAAGGATGCGGCCATTATTGGTCAATGATACACTTCAGTTAGGGTCATTGATCAATACAAGTACCCTTCCGGGAGTGAACACCATGTATCTTGAAGCTAACCCCGACAATGATCAGCCGGAGCAATACCATTTCAACAATTTTGCTTACCGGAATTTGTATGTAAAACCAGACAGCCTGAATCCTTTGCTGGATGTAACCTTTGACGGGGTCCACATTCTGAACCGGGATATTGTTTCATCCAAGCCTGATATTATTATTAAGCTTAAAGATGAAACCCGCTGGATGATATTGGATGATACAGCGCTCCTAACCCTGCAGGTACGGTACCCCAATGGAAGTCTGCGCAGGTTCTATTTTAATAGTGATACCGTCAGGTTTATCCCCGCCGGCCAGGCACCCAATCCGGATAATACGGCTACCATTGACTTCAGGCCTTATTTCCCGGTAGATGGGGAATATGAAATGATTGTTACCGGGAAAGATAAGAGTAACAATGCAGCCGGTAACATTCAATACAGGGTATTATTTGAGGTGATCAATAAGCCCATGATCTCAAATATGCTGAATTACCCAAATCCATTTACTACTTCAACCGCTTTTGTATTTACTGTTACGGGTAGCGAAGTGCCCCAGAATATAAAAATTGAGATCATGACCATTACAGGCAGGATCGTCAGGGAAATTACAAAAGATGAATTGGGCCCGTTGCATATCGGCAGAAACATCACGGACTTTAAATGGGATGGCACAGATCAGTATGGTCAAAAACTGGCGAATGGCATTTACCTGTACCGGGTAGTTACTAACCTGAATGGCAAAACACTGGATAAATATAAAGCGGAGGGTGATAATACCGATAAATACTTTAATAAGGGCTACGGTAAAATGTACCTGATGCGATAAAAAAATAAAATCCCAAAGAACAAATATCAAATTCCAAAGTCTCCGTCAAAAACGGGGACTTTTTGTTTCGTAGTTCGTAAGAAAAAAAACCTGGTTCTGATTACATTTGTCTCCACAACTTAATTTGGAGCTTGTAATTTCTTTTTTTGGAATTTGTAATTTGATATTTGGAATTTAATATTTTATGGCTAAAATCGGAATTAATATCGCAACAGGTAGTTTGCAGCAACAGGAAATGATCGTTGGCATTGACCTGGGCACTACAAACAGTCTGGTGGCTATCATTCATCCTGAGACAAAAAAACCGGTTGTATTAAAAGAGCATGACGGAGCGGCGCTTGTTCCTTCGATCATTCATTTTAGCGAATCCGGGTTTATTACTGTTGGTGATGAGGCAAAAAAATATCTTATCACGGAGCCGCATAATACCATTTTTTCAGTAAAAAGGTTAATGGGGAAATCTTACAATGATGTGAAAGGACAGTCATCTTTTTTTACCTATAAAGTGATTGATGATAATACAGAAAGCCTGGTGAAGATACAGGCCGGAGACAAATTCTATTCCCCCGTTGAGTTATCATCATTTATTTTGAAAGAATTAAAAAGCAGGGCAGAACATATTCTTAAAACACCGGTCACAAAAGCTGTAATAACCGTACCGGCTTATTTTAATGATGCACAGAGACAAGCTACAAGAGATGCGGGCAAACTGGCCGGCCTGGATGTATTGCGGATAGTAAATGAACCTACAGCGGCAAGCCTGGCGTATGGACTTGGAATGAGCAAAGATGAAACGAAAACAGTAGCTGTTTACGATCTTGGCGGAGGAACCTTTGATATCTCCATTCTTCGCATCAGCGGCGGAATATTTGAAGTACTCTCAACCAATGGAGATACATACCTTGGCGGCGATGATTTTGACAGGGTCATTATGAAATACTGGGCAGAGCAGGCCGGATTAACAACAGGGGAGCTGCAGCTGAATAAAAGTCTTGCGCAGGAATTACGTTTGCAGGCAGAGGAGGCGAAGAAATATCTCAGCACAAATAATTCTTTTGCAGGGCAGGTTGGAGGATATGATTTTTCTCTTTCAAAAGAAAAATTGGAAGAATTAATAAAACCATTCGTTACAAAAACCATGCAGTGCTGCAATAATGCATTGCAGGATGCAGCTCTCAGCATTAATGAAATTGATGAAGTGATCATGGTGGGAGG
>JBGPKR010000307.1:0-2554 GCA_041486045.1 Chitinophagaceae bacterium
CCGGGAGAATATATAATCAACGTGGTAACAGATAACGGGGTAAATGTTGTAAAGAAACTGCTGAAGTAAAATGACCGGTTCTTTCAGTTTTGAGATTGCTGCTGAGAAATCCATATATACCTGTAACCTTTTCCCGCCCGCCCCGTCAAATGTTAACAGCTGTTAAAAAAAACTAAAAATAGTTTCAATTTTTTGGTCATACGAAAATAGTCGTATATTCGGGCTCTAAACGAAACCTGAAAACTATGTCAGCGCCAAAAATGATAAAACCCACTGAAAGCGAATTGGAGATTCTGCAGATCCTCTGGACGAAAGGATTAGCCACAGTGCGGGAAGTGCATGAAGAATTATCCGGTACCAAGGATGTTGGCTATACCACCACCCTGAAACTGATGCAGATCATGAACGAGAAGGGGATTGTGAAAAGGGATGATTCGATGCGTACCCATGTGTACCAGGCAGCCGTGAACAAGGAAAAAACCCAAAAACATTTGCTGAGTAAAATAATAGACAACTTGTTTGGTGGCTCCCCTACCCAATTAGTTATCCAGGCACTGGGAGATGAAAGCCATAAAGCAAGCCGCGAGGAATTGGAGAAAATTCAGGCATTACTTGACAGTCTTAAAAAGTAAACATGATATTCGGCCAAGCCAACTTTCTGCAATCACTGGGATGGGCTGTGCTTAACAGCCTCTGGCAAATGGCATTGTTATGGGTTATTTACCATGTTATCACCGGAATAGTCAAACCAGCCAAATCATCTTTCAGAAGTTCACTGGCTTCTTTATTATTAATAACAGGCTTTGCCTGGTTCATTTATACTTTTGTTTCTTTTTACGGCAACAATGCTTCAGGCCCGGCCATCCTCTCCGTTTCATTTCTGAATACAGAAGAAAATCATCAATTGAGTAACTGGTTGCAACAGGCACTTCCGATAGCCTCTGTCCTCTACCTGTTCCTGTTGGTATTACCAGTGGCACATTTTATAAGAAACTATCGCTATGTCCAGGTCATCCGGAAATATGGGCTGGTCAAGGTGGATGTACAATGGAGAATATTCGTAAAAAAAGTAGCTGCCCGGATGGGTATTAAAAAACCGGTACATATCTGGATTTCTGAGTTTGTTTCATCCCCTGTTACTATTGGCTTCCTGAAACCGGTGATATTAGTTCCGCTGGCAGCCATCAATCATTTATCTGAACAGCAAATGGAATCGGTTCTCCTGCATGAGCTCTCACATATCAGGCGGTACGATTATCTTATCAACCTTATCATCAACTTCATACAATCCATTCTCTATTTTAACCCGTTTGTAAAGGGCTTTGTGAAAATAGTGGAAAAAGAACGGGAAAAAAGCTGTGATGAAATGGTGCTGCAATTCCAGTATGATTCCTATGAATATGCAACTGCATTATTAACATTGGAAAAAACCAATCATGAATACAGACCGCTGGCTTTAGGGGTTGCGGGTAAAAAGAATGATTTATTGCAAAGGGTGGAGCTGATCATGGGTGTAAAAACAAAACCGGTTCTTTCGTTCAATAAACTTGCAGGTCTCCTGGCCGGGTTGATCTGCATCATTGCCCTTAACGCTTTATTGATCATCAGTAAGCCCCCGGGCGGAAAAACTTCCGGTACATTTGCCAGCCTCTCTTCACCATTCAATTTCTTTACTACCAGTATCAGTGAATCAACAGAGACACCGGTTCCTGTAGAACAAAAATCTCCTGTCATAGCCAAAAGCAGCAGCAGGGAACCTGTTGTTCAACCTGAAACCGCCGGGTACGACAACAATCAACCGGCATCCCCCCTCTATTCCGGGATCATCAACGCAAACCCTGCCTACCGCCAGGCAGGTTATGAACCCGTTGTAGCATTGCCATTAAAAAAATACGAGGAAGCACAGGTGAAAGCTGCCATGGATGCTTCAAAGAAAGTACTGGAGAATGAAGAATGGAAAGAATTGGAAAAAAATATTGCCGACGTATTCACACAAAAGGAGAAAGAAGAACTGAAAACCACTTACCGGAAAGAGATGAATAAAATGGACTGGAATAAATGGGAAAATAAACTCCGGCTTGCTTATGATAAAGTGGATTGGAACAGGGTAAATGAACAACTGGCAAAAGCAGTAAATAATATCCGCATTGACAGCCTGCAAAAAGTATATAATGATGTGATCTGCAAATTAGATATGACCAAAAAGGAACTCTCCCTTAATAATCTCCCGGGCATTCCGGATACAGACATTACCTTACAAACCATTGATGAAACAAAACAGCAGGTACAGAAGACCTTAAACAGGCTGAAAGCTGTTCGCACTAAGAAGATCGTTCACCTGTAATATTCAGAGGAGTTGGTCAGACCTTACCAGCAACGGGGGCATTTCCCGCTGTACTTATTGCCAATGATAAATCCAACAATGATCTCATGGGTGCCCCGGCTGACGGTATTCAGCGCCGTGGTTGTGATATCATATGCATACCCGACATTGAACGTATTGCTGACATTGAGTCCCGCCATCGCTGCATACCCATCCTGGTAGCGGTAACTA
>JBGPKR010000308.1:0-2549 GCA_041486045.1 Chitinophagaceae bacterium
AACAGGTTTAATCGTTGTGTTGATTTCTTTCTTACTATTTATTTCAGTTTTGGTTTTTTCATCGGCAATTGAAAACAATTTTCCGAATAATGGCCGATAGGTTATAATGGCCAGTAACATGCCCAACAGCATGATCCATTTTCTTCCAACCTTATCGCTCCAATTTCCAAATACAACAAAAAACGGAGTAGCAAATAAAATAGCCCAGATCAAAATAGTCCTTGATTGCTCAAAATCTATCTTGCAAACATTTTCGATAAATGATTGTGCATAAAACTGTCCCGTATACCAAACAACTCCCTGGCCCATTGTAGCACCAAATAAAGCGATCAATACCATCTTTAAATTAGAGCGATGTATGAAGCTTTCTTTCAAAGGATTTACAGAGGTTTTTCCTTCGGTTTTCAATCTTGCATATAATGGCGATTCTTTCATCTTTAACCGTATGTACACTGAAACGATCACCAAAAGAATTGAAATCAGGAAGGGAATTCTCCAACCCCAGTCATTAAATTTTGCTATTGATTTTACATGGTCGCTATCCAGGCTGTTGCGTGTAATTAAAATGATGCCGAGGGATAAAAATAATCCCAGCGTAGCTGTTGTTTGTATCCATGAAGTAAAAAAACCTCTTCGTTCTGGTGGGGCATGTTCGGCAACGTAAGTTGCAGCGCCACCATATTCTCCGCCTAAAGCAAGTCCTTGCAGCAATCTCAGTACTAAAACTATAATGGGAGCAGCGAATCCAATTGTTTGATAACCGGGAACGAGACCGATAGCAAATGTGGAGCTGCCCATTATAATAAGAGTCAAAAGAAAAGTGTATTTACGGCCGATCAGATCCCCTAATCTTCCAAATACTAAGGCTCCAAAAGGACGAACAATAAAACCGGCTGCAAATGTTGCTAATGTCGCCAGCAAAGCCGCAGTAGGATTGGTTTTTGGAAAAAACTGGCTGGCAATAACAGTGGCAAGGCTTCCAAAAATGTAAAAATCATACCATTCAATTAATGTACCTACAGAAGATGCAATAATGATCTTACGAATGTTTTGAACTTCGTTAGCTGGCTGGTTCATAGATTTAAAATACAGATTTATTCTGAATGAATTTTATGCATTATGTAAATTGTGCGCCAGTAACAATATAATTGCTATGTCATATTCTTTTCAGATCACCTCTTTTGACCAGTATAAGTTGGCTTATAAAAAAAGCGTAGATGATCCCGAAGGTTTTTGGGCCGACGTGGCGTCCAGTTTTTCCTGGAGAAAAAAATGGGATAAGGTTTTAGAATGGAATTTTAAGGAACCAAAAATTGAATGGTTCAAAGGGGGCAAATTAAATATCACTGAGAATTTAATTGACAGGCACCTCGAAACCATGGGAGAAAAGCCTGCTTTCATTTGGGAACCGAATAACCCGGAAGATCGTGTAAGAATAGTTACCTATAACCGTTTGCATAAACGTGTTTGCCAGGTCGCCCAAATGCTTAGGAATAATGGTGCCAGGAAAGGTGACCGTGTTTGCATTTACATGGGCATGGTACCCGAATTGGTTTATGCTATTCTTGGATGTGCAAGAATAGGGGCTGTTCACAGCGTGATATTCGGTGGTTTCAGTGCCCAAAGTATTGCTGACCGACTATATGATGCAAATGCAGAGTATATCATTACCTGTGATGGGGCATTTCGTGGAAATAAAGATATTCCACTGAAAAGTACAATTGATGATGCATTGATGGGTAACAGAACTGTAAAGAAGGTGATCGTATACACCCGCACGAGAACACCTGTTTCTATGCTTAAAGGTAGGGACGTGTGGTGGGAAGATGAAATGGAACATGCGGAACATCAGGTGGAGAAGAATGGTAAGGTTTTTTTTCCTGCGGAAGAAATGGACGCAGAAGATCCGCTTTTCATATTATACACATCAGGAAGTACCGGCAAACCGAAAGGAGTGGTGCACAGTTGTGCAGGTTATATGATATGGACGAGCTATAGTTTTGTAAACGTATTTCAATATAAACCCGGGGATATTCATTTTTGTACAGCTGATATCGGCTGGATAACAGGGCACAGTTATATTGTTTATGGACCCTTAGGTGCCGGCGCAACATCGTTAATGTTTGAAGGCATTCCAACCTGGCCTGATGCGGGAAGATTCTGGGATATCGTTGATAAGCACAAGGCTACTATTATTTATACCGCGCCAACGGCTATACGCAGCCTGATGGGTTTTGGGCTCGACCCTTTGAAAGGAAAAGACCTCTCGTCATTAAAAGTACTGGGTACCGTAGGCGAGCCAATCAATGAGGAAGCGTGGCATTGGTATGATGAGCATATAGGAAAAAAGAAATGCCCGGTAGTAGATACATGGTGGCAGACAGAAACAGGCGGAGCACTCATTTCTAATCTTGCAGGAGTAACACCGGCAATTCCAAGCTGGGCCTCGCTTCCCTTACCGGGTGTGGAACCAGTTCTTGTTGATGACAACGGGAAGGAGGTAACAGAGAAAGATGAGCACGGATTGTTGAAAGGAAATCTTTGCATCA